>CAIZKT010000674.1:0-5420 GCA_903933565.1 uncultured Victivallales bacterium
CGACACCGTTTTGGCTTGGCGCCTGTGCCATGCCTGACGGAGTTGCGACGCCCGGCCCGGTTTCTCGAAACCGCCCGGCGTCGGCATTGCGGTGGCGGCTCAGGGGGTCTTGAGCAGCAGCCGGCCGGCATTCCAGACCTGCCAATTGGGGCCAGCGCAACCCGACCAGACGATCCACTGGTCGTTGTCGCTGAGTTTGGTAGCGGCTGGCAGGCGCGGATTTCCCCCCAGCTTATGGACCCCGATGTTGAGGTTGCAGGAAGCGGTCTGGTCCGGGTCGAGGCAGAGCAGGGCGATGGGGATGCGCCACTCGGCGGTCCATTGGCCCTTGTCGGGAACCGTGGCGCTGTACTGCACGGCCTGCCGGAGCCGGTTGGCCTGCGCTGGGGGCAGTTCGTCGATGCTGATGCTGTCGAAGTTGCCTTGGAAGTCGCCCAGGAGGTAGAAGAGTGGGCCGTGCGGCTTCTCGTCGAGCCACCAGCCGCCCGTGCCGACGCCGGACTTGCCCTCGATGATGATCTCAGCCATATCCCGGGCCCACCACGACTCGGCCATCTGCAGAGGAACACTCGGGTTCACCTCGTGCAGCAGCGCCAGGTAGAGGAAGTCGTGATCGCGCTGGACCCAGACGTAGCTGGGCAGCGACTTGCCCGGGACGTCCTCGGGATTCCGGAGCAGCGCGATGGCGTCCTTGCGGTCCAGTCCGCCCCACTCGGCCGGGGTGAGCGTCCCATCGATGGTGATCGGCGCTTGCCGTGAGCGCACTTGGCAGACGGGGTGGTCCTTTTGCAGATGGCGGGCGCTGACCAGGAGGTTCTCGTGGTTGCCGGCCGGATGCAGCACCGGCCAGGTGGCGCGCAGTTCGTCCTGGTAGAGCCCGATGCGCTCCAGCGGCAGGGGTTCGAAGCCGTCAGCCACCACCACCGGCGCCGCCGGCCGCAGGTTGAAATCGCTGCCCGGCGCATTCTTGAAGCCGGGGTCCCGGCCGCGCCAGTTGTGCTCGATGCGGCTGAGGTCGTGCGTCTTCTGCGCCCCTCCCAGGAACTGCCCACACTGCACGGCGAGGTTGCGCGCGATGACGTTGCCCGTCAGGAAGGCAGTCATATCCTTGGCCTGTTTGGGATACTGCCGCAGGTGCGGATAGCGCAGGCTCCAGGGCGGCTGATCCACCTTCATCTCCTCGAGGTAGCGATCGAGGGCGAAGCCCGGCGCCGTGTTGGCCTTCTCGTAGACCCAGGAGCGGTCGGCCAGGTCGATGCCCAGGGAGCAATCCTGGAAGACGTTGTTCTCCACGGTGTTATCCGGCCCGCCGGAGAAGAAGACGCCGCTCTTGGTGTAGCAGCGCTGGAAGAAATTGCCGTAGAGAGTGATATCGCCATTCATGTGGTCGACATGGAGGGCATGTCGGCCGGTGTAGGCAAAGGAGCTGTAGGTCTCGTTCCAGGGCAGGTCATGCCAGTAGTTGAAGCGCACCAGTTGGCCGCGTTCGCCGAGGACGCGGCGGTCGCCGTACATGTAGTAGGAGCCCATTTCGCCGGCCTCGTGGCAGGTGTCGTGGATTTCGGTGTACTCCAGGATGTGGTCGTTCTCCGTCACTAGGAAGGCCTGTTGGGGGCCGTCATGGATCAAGCAGTGCGAGACGCGGGTGCCGACGCCGGCCTGGATCACGCCGGCCTGGTAGCCGGAGCGGTTCCAACGGTCGAAGTGATGGATGTGGCAGTTCTCGACCCGATGCCCCGAGGGCGTCAGGGTCTTGACCTCGCCGCCGCGCAGGCTGACGCCGCCGTCCCCGGGGTACTCGATATCGCAGCCGACGAGGACATGGTCACGGCCGCCCTCAATGCGTACCCCGGTCACGCCGACGTTGCGGATCACGCATCCCGCCAGGATGACATCTTCACCCCCACTGATGACGGCGCCGTGCAGCCGCCCCGCCTCCAGGGTCAGGCCCCGGAAGGCGAGGTGGGACGCCGCGGTCACGGCGAGCAGGGGCGACTCCAGCAGCGACACCACGACCTCGCCCGCCTGCGGCGGTTCCGGCGGCCAGAAAAAGAGCATGCTGCTGGGCTTGTCCACGTACCACTCGCCGGGCGCATCCAGCTCGCAGAGCAGATTGACGGCGTAGTAGGGCGCCCCCTGGATGAAGCCACCATACGGCGGCAGCGGTGCCTGGACCCGCAGGATCTTCTTGTCCGGCTCGATGGAGGCCACTTTCAGGTACGTCGCGGCATACATCCGGGTCCAGTAGCCGAGCAGGCAGACCTCCGGCTCCTCGCTCCAGGTTGCGTGGCGCGGATCGCCGTAGATGAAACCGTTGGTCTGATCGATAGCCTTGCCCACGAAGTCGCCCATCTTCTCGCCGATGACATCCTTGACCGTGGTGAAGCGTTCGGTCAGCTTCATGGTCTCGTTGGGCCACTGCGCCAGGGGCATGGGCCGATTCTTGAAGAACAGCTCCAAGTGCGCCGGTTTGTCCGCGGGTGAGCCGTAGCCGCGGCGGTGGAAGGTGCCCAGCTCCGTGATCCCGGCAGCCTTCAGGTCCGCCTGCAGGATGTGAGGTTGCGCCGCGGCGGGGATGCGCTTCAGGCCCAGGGGATGGGTCAAGGGTGCGAAGTCGGTCACGGCCCGTCCCCCGCGCAGGATCGCGGTGGCGCCTGGCGCGGCACGGTACAGGATTGGGGCGCTGGCGGTCCCCGAGTCCTCAGCCCCCAGGGTGAAGCTCTGGGTGCGCGGGTAGACGCCGGCCGCCAGCACTACGGCCACGCCGCCATCGGGCAGCGGCCCCGCGGCCTTCATGGCGCGCAGCGCGTCGCGGGACCGTTCCAGCGTCTGGAAGGGTCGCTGCTGAGTCCCCGGGTTGGCGTCGTCGCCGGTCGGCGCCAGGTAGAAGGCCGGTTGCGGCCGCGCCAGCCGCTCGATGCGGCGGGCGCGCAGATCGCGGAAGGGCTCCCCCTCGGCTAGGCCGTCGACATCCGCCAGCCGATCGAGCGCTTCGACGCGGTAGTGTTCGTGCTTACCGGTGAAGGCGGCGCGGAGCGCTTCGTACTCGCCGCGGGCCTCGCCATAGCGGCGCTGGTCACGCAGGGCATCAGCCTTGGCGAATTGGGCCCGGGCCCGATAGTGTGGCGGGGCGTCGGCAGGGTCGGCCAGACGCCCGTACTCCAGGCGGGCCTCGTCGTAGCGCTGCTCGCGCCGGAAGCTGTCGGCGAGGTTGAGTCGGGCAAGGCTACGCACGTTGTCGAGGATCGCGCGGTTGTCGTCATCCACCACAACCTCGAGCAGCCGCAGGTTACGCTCCCTTAGCGCCGCCTCTGTCTCGGGTTTACCGTCCGGGGCCAGCGTGCTGGCTTCGGCGAGTTGCTGACTCAGCCGGGCGGTCAGCTCGGAGAGGGGGTCTCCAAGCCGCCGGATCAGGTCATCGGGAAGCACTTCAGCGAAGAAGCCCAGTTCGGCGAGGTCGAAGTCCAGCACCCCGACCCCGTAGCCGCATTCGCCGAGGCGCAGTTGGTTGGGGCCGACCTTGGGGGCCGTGTAGGGTATGGCAGCCGCGCCTTCGGCCTGGAGGTTGCCATCCACATGGAGCCGAAGTCGTTGGCCGTCCCAGGTGGCTGCCACGTGGTGCCAGGCGCCGGAGCGCAGGCAACCTGGCGCCGAAACGAACGTGCGGCTATCGTCGGCGGCGCTGCCGAGGCCGAGGGAGAGGGTCCCGGAACCCGGCGTCACCACGATGCGCCAGCCGTCGTACCAGCCGCTGCCCACGGCCATGACCCCGCCGTTGTCGCGTTTGTAGCCCTCGCGATCCACCTTCTCCCAATCGCGAACGCGGATCCAGAAGCAGACCGTCGAGCCCGTGGCGGACAGATTCCGCGGTTCGCCCTTGAGCATGCCGTGGACCACGTGGATGGCCGACTGCTCGTCCCAGCGCCCCTTGGCGGGCTCGAGCACCCCGGCCTGCGGACCGGGGTCGAAAACAAGCCCTTCCTTGGCCACGTCGACGAACGTGTGCCAGCGTTCCAGGCTCGGACGCGCGCTGGCCTCCCGCCGCGCTGCCTCTCGCAAGGCCCGCGCATCCAAGCGCGACTCCGCGGCTGGGGCGGCCGAGGTCATGGCAAGGCACACTGCGATCCCCGCAACGTACGGAATCTGCCGTGAGGTCATGGCACGGAACCCTCCTCGAAGCTTCAGATCTGCGAGCCGGGCAGGGGCCGGAGAACCAGATTCGTGATGCGGGAGACTGTCTCGGCGTAGCGCGGGTCGATCTTCAGCTTCTCCCACTCGGGATGCTTGATGAACGCCGCCCAGGCCGCCTCTTGCGCGGCGGGGTTCTCGAAGCCGACCATATAGGTGAGATTCGGCAGCAGGGTGCCGGCGATGGACTGGCCAAAAAAGACCGGGTTCACGCCCAGCCGCCGGAACAGGGCGATCTCGCCGCCCTCATTGAACATCGCGATCTTGCGCAGGGCCCGTTCGTCGTTGTGACTCTCGTAGATGCGCAATTGCAGCACGCGGTCCGCGGCGAGCGTCGGCACCTCGATCTTGGGGCACTCGGTGAAGCCGAGCATGAGCTGGGTCTCGAAGCGCTCGTAGACCGGGTCGCTCATCGGCGTCCCCAGCACGGCCTGGAGCCGCGGCGCGAGCACGGTATCCGCCTCCAGCCGCGCCGGTAGAGCCAGGGCCGAGGCCAGATCGGCGTGCGGCATCAGCACATAGAGCTTCAACTCGTCGGCAGCGAGGCCGAGCTTGGGATTGTCGGCAGCGAACAGCCGAAACACGCCCACGGGGGTCACGCCGGCGCGGTTGAGCCCGGGCACGTAGGCTTGCGCCAACAGCTCGGCAAAGGTCTGCAGTTTCGCCGCGGAGGCGAAACGATACGTGCGCAGCTCGAGCACCTGCCGCTGGGCCGGTGCCGCCGCCGTCCGTGCCGCGCCTGCCAGGGTCACCGCCGCTGTCAATGTGGCCATCATCAGACTCCTGTGATTCATCGTTCACCTGTTGTCGGGAGTTCTCGCCGGACCTGCTCCGGCAGCCTCGTGACCACTGTAGCGCCGCCGAACTCACCTGACGACCCCGGCCCCAGGGCAGGGGCGCAGGTCAGTTCGGTAGGGGTTTCTGTTTCGATCGTCTCCGCGTCCGGCGAGCAGAACGGGTCACGTGACTCTTGGGGGAGACTTCCGGCGGGACGTGTCGCGAATGCCAGAGGCCGCGGAGCGCTGAAAGCGCGGCCAGTCCTCAGCCCAGGGCACCGCCCTGGGAATGGAATCCAAAACGAGATTGAGCCCTGCAGGGGCGGCATACCGACAGTCCATGGCCACCGCGCGCCAGGTATAGCGCCCCTTCAGGGCTGAGAGCCTGGGGTATGCCCGGTACCCAGGGCGGTGCCCTGGGCTGATGGATTGCGCCCCTTCAGGGCCGAAGAGGCA
>CAIZKT010000675.1:0-3009 GCA_903933565.1 uncultured Victivallales bacterium
CGACCACCGAGATCTACACCAGGACGTACACTCTTTCCCTACACGACGCTTTCCGATCTCTGTTCGATGATGCTGCGGATGTTGGAGATCTGGCCCTCGCGGATGGTCGCGGCGAGGGATTCGTGCGAGAGCAGGATCTCATGGACCGCCACGCGGCCCTTGCCGTCGGGAGTGCGGCAGAGTAACTGCGAGACCACGGCTTTCAGACATTGGGCCAGCATGGCGCGGATCTGCGGTTGCTCGTCGGCCGGAAAGGCGTCGATGATACGGTCCACGGTCTTAGGAGCATTGTTGGTATGCAGGGTGCCGAACACCAGCATGCCCATGGCCGCACAGGTGAGCGCCAGGCTGATGGTTTCCAAGTCGCGCATTTCCCCGACCAGAATGATATCGGGGTCGGCGCGGACAGCCCCCTTCAGCGCCGCGCCGAAGGAGGTAGTATCCGACCCCACTTCGCGCTGCACCACGATCGAGGTCTTGTTGCGATGCACGAATTCGATCGGGTCCTCAATCGTGACGATGTGCTTGGAGAAGTTGACGTTGATGTAGTCCATCATGGCCGCCAGGGTGGTGGACTTGCCGCTGCCGGTGGGGCCGGTCACCAGCACCAGGCCGGCCGGGTAGGCGCAGATCTCCTTGAGCACGACCGGCAGGTTCAGGTTCTCGATGGTCAGGATCTTGGTAGGGATGATGCGGAGCACGGCGCCGGGGCCGTAGTGGTTGTTCATGTAGTTGACGCGGAAGCGGGCCAGGCCTTGCAGCTCATAGGCGTAGTCCATGTCCAGATTGGTGCAGTAGTGCTGCCACTTCTCTTCCGGACAGATCTCATGCAGAATGTCCCGCATCTGTTCGGCGGGAATCGGGGGCTCGTCCAGAGGTTCGAGCATGCCGTGGACGCGAATCTTGGGCGGCAGACCGCTGCATAGGTGCAGGTCCGAGCCCTTCCTCTGCATCAAGGCTTTCAGGAATTCATCGATCTTGGCCATAATCGCTTGCCTTATGCCGCGGGTGACGGAGGATCGCTGCGCCGACCGTCAGAACCACTTGCGCTTCTTCGAGCCGCCCGTCGCCTCTTCGTTGCGCGCCGCTTCCTGCACCTGCATCTGGCGGATCAGTTCGCCGGTCCTGACCAGGGGCAGGGTTTGCTCGTAGGTGCGCTTGCCTGCCATATACAGGTCCACGTAGGACTGCTCCATCGTGTTCATGCCGATATTGCGGCTGGTCTGGATGATGGAGGGCAACTGAAAGGTCTTACCCTCCCGAATGAGGTTACTCACCGCCAGGGTCGCCAACATGATCTCGCTGGCCATCACCACGCCGCTGCCATCCCGATTGGGGAGCAACTGCTGACAGACGACACCGCGCAGGCTTTCCGACGCCATGGAGCGGATCTGGGCCTGCTGGTTTGAGGGGAAAACGTCCAGAATGCGGTCCATGGTCGTGGTCGCGCTGCCGGTATGGAGGGTGCCGATGACCAGGTGGCCGGTCTCGGCCGAGCGGATGGCCATCTCGATGGTCTCCAGATCGCGCAGCTCGCCGATGACGATGATGTCAGGGTCCTCGCGCAAAGCGGCCCGCAGAGAATTGGCGAAACTGCGGGTGTGGGTGTTCAATTCGCGCTGGGTAATGTTGCAGCAGATGGGCCGATGCACGACCTCGATGGGGTCTTCCACCGAGATGATGTGATCGTGTCGCGACTGGTTGATCAGGTTTACCATGCTCGCCATGGTGGTGGACTTGCCGCAGCCGGCCGGCCCGGTCACCAGGATCAGCCCCTGGTGGTACGTGGTCAGCTTCTCAATCACCTTCGGGTCGGGAAACCCCAGTTCATTCAAGCTGCGGATACGGGTATCGATGATGCGATACGAGCCCGCGATGCCGAGGCGCTGCATCATCACGTTGGTGCGGTAGCGATCGTCTTCGGTAATCGCGTAGCTGTAGTCCAGATCGTGGGTGGTATCGAAGATGTGGCGCTGGACCTCGTTGAGCGGCGACAGGTTCAACGCCTCGGCAATCTCCTGCGTGATGAGCGGCTGATCGGGCACCAGGAAGACATGCTTGTAGCGGCGCACAAAGGGGCGCGCGCCGGTGCTGATATGAACATCGCTGCAGTCATGGCTGCGGGCCTTATGCAGGAAGTCCACCAGGAGGGCGAGGCACTGCTCTTTGCCGAGGCCTGCGGTCTGGCCCAGGTTAGGCCAGCCGTAGAGCCACTCGGGGCCCGTGATCGGCGGCGCATCGGTCGCCTCGACCCGCGGACGCTCTGACTCCGCCTTGCGGCCCTCAGCCGCGGCGGGCGCGGCGGGCGCGGGCGCGGCGGGGGGAGTCTCATCGAACACGCTACGGGGCGGGAAGCCGAGAGTACGGGCTTCGTCGGCCGCCATCTCCATCAGCTTCTCAAGATGGTCCACGTCGTCGCACAGGCCATTGTCGATAACGACCTGGGCGAAGGTGCCAAGGTCCGGGTCGACCTTGGCCTCCACCAAGGCGTGGGCCACGGCCTGGCAGTGCTGGTCGGTAACCAGATTCTCAGTCACCAGGTGGAAGCAAAACCACTCGATCTCTTTGTTCATGGCATATCCTTCAGCCGGCACTCTTCGGAGTGGCAACCGCCGACCAAGTGCGGCACCCGGCAACGTAACGATCCTGACGCCGTGGGACTTGATGCTGACCCGCCGCACCCGCGCCGAGGCGGCCGTCAGGGCGGCCGTCAGGGCGGCCGTCCGCGCCAACGACGGGCGCCGGGAACGGACACAAACGCATGCGAGTACCGTAATGCCGACCGGCACGCCTGCAACTGCCGCGCCGACAGGGTCCCCAGGGATTGCGTGGCGCCCGACCGGCCCCCAGCCCTGGAGCCGGCGGTCCCCGCCGTATCCCCATCCTCCCGCCCTGGAGCCGGCGGTCCCCGCCGTATCCCATGCCTCCGCGCCTGGCTCAAGATACCGCGAACCAGGCCCCTGCGGGTCCTTGGCATCGCGGGCTCCAGAGCGCACAGCGCACGATATC
>CAIZKT010000676.1:0-7561 GCA_903933565.1 uncultured Victivallales bacterium
AGACTTGCCGACGCGGGTCCCATTCCGATCCGGCCGGGACGCGCCGAATCGCCTGGAGGGCGGCCCTGCGTGGCCGCCGCGGCGCCGACGCAGCGGCGCCCTCCAACGCCCTACATCCGCTGCGGCGGACGTAGGGCGGAATGGGACGCGCCTGGTGTCATAGGAGGTTGCGGCAAGTCTCATACCAGCCGGTTTCGCGCCCCTCCATTGACCCTGTCGCCTGGTTGCGGTATCTTCACCGCGTGAAGGCACGAGTGGAGCGCCTTTCATGCACCCAAGGAACGGATCGGAATTGCGGGTCTCGGGTTCTGAGGGAAAGAGGACGGCCAGAACCACGAGCGGGAGAAACTGCCTATGATCGGCGCCAAGAAGGTCACGGTCGTCATGCCGGCCTACAACGCGGAAAAAACGGTGGCGCAGACGGTCGGCGCCATCGACCGCACGGTGGTTGACGATATCATCCTGGTGGACGACTCCAGCCGTGACCGCACCGTGGAGATCGCCCGCGGCCTCGGGCTGTTCGTGTTCGCGCATGACCGCAACAAGGGCTACGGCGGCAACCAGAAGAGCTGCTACCGGCTGGCGCTTGAGCGCGGCGCCGACATTGTCGTCATGGTTCACCCTGACTACCAGTATGACCCGCGCCTGGTTCCGGCCATGGCGCACATGATCAACTCCGGGATCTACGACGTGGTCCTCGGCTCGCGCATCCTCGGCAAGGGCGCACTGGCCGGAGGCATGCCGCTGATCAAGTACATTGCCAACCGTTTCCTGACGGCGGCGCAGAACCTGATGGTGGGGGCGAAACTGTCGGAGTATCACACCGGCTACCGCGCTTTCTCCCGGCAGGTGCTGGAAGCCCTGCCACTGGAAGCGGGTTCGGATGACTTCGTCTTCGACAACCAGATGCTCTGCCAGACCATCTGCGCCGGGTTTCGCATCGGTGAGGTCTCATGTCCGACCAAGTACTTCCCCGAGGCTTCCTCCATCAGCCTGTCGCGCTCCACGGTGTACGGACTTGGCGTCCTCCGCAGCAGCGTCCAGGTCTTGCTCTACCGGCTGGGCTGGCGCGGCCAGGCGCTCTTTGCCTTTCGCGAGGCCGTGCCGGCGGGGAAAGGCCCCGCATGACGGCAGCCGGCGTGGGGCGTAACGATCCGTGCCCCTGCGGCAGCGGGCGCAAGGTCAAGCACTGCTGCGCCGGGAAGGCCGCCGCCGCGCCGGTGCGGCAGGGCGAACCGGCGCCGTTGTCCCTGCTGCCACACGCGCTCATCCTCGGCGTCGTCGTGCTGGTGACGGTCATCGTGCGGATCCGCTTGCTGTCCTTCCCGCTGGAGCGCGACGAGGGTGAGTACGCCTACCTCGGGCAGTTGCTGCTGCAGGGGATCCCGCCGTACCAAGATGCCTACACCATGAAGCCGCCCGGCATCTACGGCCTGTATGCCCTCGCCATGCTGCTATTTGGGGAGACGACGGTGGGGGTCCACCTCGGATTGCTCCTGGCCAACGCCGGGGCCGTGGTCTTCCTCGTGCTGCTGGCGCGCGAGCTGTACGGCTTTCGCGTCGCGGCTCTGGCCGGCGCCGGGTATGCGCTCCTGTCGCTGAGTCCCACCGTGCTCGGTTTCGCCGGGCACGTGACCCAGTTCATCGCCCTGTTTGTGCTGGCGGGCACGTATGTGCTGATGAAGGCGTTGCGACAGCCGCGGCCGGCCTGGTTCTGGCTCAGCGGCGCGCTCATCGGCAGTGCCGCACTGCTGAAACCGCACGCTGTCTTCTTCGGCGCGTTCGCGGCGGCCGCGGTGGTGCTTCATGGCCTGCAGCAGAAGCCTTTCTCGATCCGAGCTACGCTGGGGCGCTTGGCGCACCTGGCCGGGGGCGGCGTCCTGCCGGGGGTCGTGGCCCTTGGCGTCCTGGCCGCTCTGGGGGTTTTCGACCCGTTCTGGTTCTGGAACGTGCAGTACGCCTCCCAGTACAGCTCCCTGCTTACTCCGGCCCAGGGCCTGATCACCTTCCGGCGCACCTTCCCAAGCGTCGTCCGCGGCTTCGAGCTTCTCTGGGTACTCGGGGCACTCGGCCTGCCCGTGGCGGCCCTGACCGGGGCGTACCGGGGCCGGCGGCTGGTGCTGCTGCTGTTCCTCTGCGCCTCAGCCGCCGCGGTGGTTCCCGGCCTCTACTTTCGCCGCCACTATTTCGTCGTATTGCTGCCGGCCCTGGCTCTCGCCGCTGGGGTTGGCGTCGACGCCGCCGCGGTGCGCCTGTCGCGCTGCCGCGGCCCGCGGGCCTTGGCCGTGCTGCCGCTGCTGGTCTGGGCCGGCGCCATGATCGCGGCCCTGGTGGTGCATTGGAACTACTGCTTCGTGGATTCGCCGGCGAAACTGTCACGCAACATCTATGGCCTGAACCCGTTCGTGGAATCGCCCGTCATCGCCGCGTACATCAAGCAGATCACGGCAGCCAGCGACCGAGTGGCCGTGTTCGGCTCGGAACCGCAGATCTGCTTCCACGCGCAGCGACGCTCCGCCACCGGGCACATTTACATGTACGGACCGATGGAAGCGCACCGCTACGCCCAGCAGATGCGTGACGAACTGCGGCGCGAGGTCGAACGCGCGAACCCGGCGGTGGTCGTCCTGGTCTCCGGTAATGCCTCATGGCTGCGCCCGCCGGGCGCCTACGAGGATTTCTTTCAGTGGATCACGGAGTACTGCGGGACGGGGTTTGAGACGGTCGGGGTCGCCGACATCCTGCCCGACGGCGCGACCGTCTACCGCTGGGGCAAGGATGCGGCCGGGTACTCGTGCCGTTCCGCGTCGCACGTGCTGGTCCTCCGGCGCCGGGCGCTCAGCGCCGGCCCGGGCGGGGCCTGAAGGCCGTCCCGGACGATGCGCGCGCCGTGGCGGGGGTGGCGGCCAGGGCTTATCGTACCGGCTTAACGTGGCATTGTCCGGGCAGCCGTGCCCGGCTAGGCGTCGGCACAGGGCGGGACTGATGGCACAGGCGAAGCAGGGCCGGCGGGAGCGGGCGCGGGCAGCGGCAGCGCTGCATCGTGCTTCGGTGCCGTCCGCGGCGGGCGTGCCCGGGGCCAACCCCGGGGCGGGCGCTGGGGAGACGGCCGGTGGTGGTCCGGCCCGGCCGGTGTCGGAGCCACTGTCGCGGCGCGCTCTGCTGGGGCTTTCCAGCCTGCTGGCGCTGACGGTTTTCCTGGTCTTCAGCCGCGTTCTCCTCTGCGACTTCGTGAGCATGGACGACCCGTACTACGTCACCAACAACCCGATGGTGCAGGGAGGGTTGACCTTCGCCGGGGTGCGCTGGGCCCTGACCGCGGTGGTCGTCAGTAACTGGCACCCACTGACGCTGCTTTCCCACATGGCCGACTGTCAGGTATACGGGCTCCGGCCGTGGGGGCACCACCTCACGAGCCTCTTGTTGCACGTGACCGCCACCGTCCTCTTCTTCCTGGCGCTGACGGAGCTCACCGGTAAACCATGGCGCAGCCTTGCCGTGGCGGCGCTGTTTGCGTTGCACCCGTTGCGGGTGGAGTCGGTTGCCTGGGTCGCGGAGCGCAAGGACGTGCTGAGTGTCTGCCTTGCGGCGGCCTGCCTGTGGGTGTATGCGCGCTACGCCCGGCGGCCGCGTTTCGGCACCTACCTGCTACTGGTTGTGGTCTTTGCCGCCGGGCTGCTGGCGAAGCCGATGCTGGTGACGCTGCCGTGCGTGTTCCTGCTGCTCGACTGGTGGCCCTTGCAGCGCCTGCCCGGGGCGTTGCCGCAGGGGTCCGCACCTGAGCCCGGCTCCTTTCTTGGCCGGGCCGGGTTCTGGCGGCAAGCCGGGCGCCTGCTGGGGGAGAAGCTGCCGCTCCTGGGGCTCAGTGTCGGGGTCAGCCTGGGAGCGCTCTGGTCTCAACGCGGCGGGGGCGCGCTGTGTCCGCTCGGATTCACCTTGGGGGCACGGTTAGCGAATGCGCTGGTGAGTTATGTGACCTACCTCGGGCAGACCCTCTGGCCGGCGGGACTGGCGGTGTTTTACCCGATGAAGTCATCCCATTTCTACAACTACCCGCGCCAATCCCTGCCCGAGTGGCAGGTTGCGGGTGCGGCGCTGCTGCTGCTGGCCATCACGCTGGCTGCGCTCCGCTGGGCCCGGACCCGGCCCTACATTCCGGTCGGCTGGTTCTGGTACCTCGGCGTCCTGGTGCCAGTGATCGGTCTGGTCCAGGTGGGTGAGCAGAGCCATGCCGACCGCTACACCTTGTTGCCACACCTGGGCCTGCTGCTGCTGCTGGTGTGGGGGACGGCCGACCTGGCCAGGTTGGCGCCTCGGGCCGGGCGCCGACTGGCGGCCGCGGCGGCGGGCGCCGTGGCGCTCGCGCTGGCGGTCTGCACCTGGCGGCAGACGGGCACATGGCGCGACGATTTTAGCTTGTACGGGCATGCCCTGGCGGTCACCGAGGACAACTACTTCGCCCATCATAATCTGGGGAGTGCCTGCGCCAGGCGCGGTGATGCCGCGGCGGCCATCGAGCACTTCCGCGAAGCCCTGCGGCTCCAGCCGTGGTATAGGGATGCGCAGCGACACCTGGGGCTGATCCTGGTGCAGACGGGGAAGTACGCGGACGCGATTCCGTATCTACGCCAGGCGCTGGCGCAACAGCCGCCGCGGCCAGGCGTCGGCCGGGCTCTGGCTTTTGCCCTGGCGGCAACCGGGCAGATCAAAGAAGCGACAGAGCAGTACGAGACTCAACTCGCGGCTACGCCCGCCGACCTTGAGCTTCGGGCTGATGCCGGGCGCTTCTACCAGCGCCAGGGCCAGGGCGACCAGGCGGTGGACCAGTTCGCCGCAGTTCTCAGGCTCCGGCCCGGTGATGCTGCCGCCGAGTCCAGCCTGGCCGATGTCCTGTACCAGTTGGGGCAGTTGGATGCGGCCGCGACCCACTACCGGAAGGTCTTGGAGCAGGACCCGAAGCACCGCGACGCCCGCTTCACCCTGGGCACCCTCTACTACCAGCAGAAGAAGTACGCGGAGGCCGAGAAGCAGCTGGTCCTGGCGGTCCAGGCGCACCCCGAGTACGCGCCGACCCACAACACCCTGGGCGCGATATACCAATGCACCGGCGACTTGCAGCAGGCCAAGCGCGAGTATGCGGAGGCCGTGCGCCTCGACCCGCAGTACACCGAGGCCCGGAGTAACCTCGAGAAAGTCCGGGCGCGTCTGGGCACGACCGCGCCGCCGCAGACGCCCTGAGCGCCGAGGCCCGCGGACAGCGAAGCCGAGGTGGAAGCAGATTGCCCTGCTCAGCGTTCTTCTATCAGGACTGCGGCATAGGCCTCGAGCTTGGCCACTCGCAGTACTAGCCTGCCGTTCTCCTCGTGAGCGCTGACCTCGGCGTGGCGGGCGCTGACGGACGGGCGGACAAACGGGGTGGGGAGAGAGATTTCGACGCCGTGTACGGGGATGATCTCGGAGATCTCCCGCGTGTCGGTGGGCAGGGACCAGGGCACGGTGCGGTTGGCGAGATGGATGATGAGGCGCTTCGGGGCCTCCTGGCGCCAGACGGTCACCTCTACGGTCCGCGGGGCCTGCACCACGAGCTGCCGGGCAGGGAGCAGGCGGTCGAGTTGCTCTGCCATCAGCCTGCCAATGTGCAGATCGCCATGCATTTCGTAGAAGCGACCGAGGTCGAAGGCCACGTAGGTGCTCTGGCCGCGGCCGAAGCGGTTGGCTACCAGCACTGGCGTGCCCGGCACGTCCAACGGCAGGGGGTCCTTCATGGCGCAGACGGAGCCGGCAGGGTCGACCGCGAGGCTGCGGGTGAGTACGACCCCGGAGGCCGCGACCTCCTGCAGCACACCGGAGGCGGGCTCGGACTCGGCCGGACGCTCGATGGCAAAGTGCCCCTCGCGGGCGCCGTGGCGGGCGATCCCAAGCACGTCCCCAAGGGCGAAATCGGCGCGGCGAGCGCCCCGGTTGTCTCCCAGCGAGGTCTCGGCCGTGGCCAGCAATCTGCCGCCCTCCCGCACATACTCACGCACGGCGGCGCAGAAGGCATCCGCCAGGTGGGCCGCGTTCGGGAGGATGATGAGGTCATAGCGCGCGAGCTGCCCGGCGCTCTCGATGTTCTCCGCCGTGACGATATCGAAGGGCAGGTGCTCCTCGATCAGCAGTCGGGCCCAGCCATTGAGCTCCTGAGACCAGCGCGGTTCGGAGATGCTGCGGGCGCCGTCGAAGTACTTCCGGGTGGCCCAGGAGAACACCAGGGCGATGCGGGAATCCGCGACGGCGCCCGCGTCGAGATCCGCGTCTTCCATGACGAAATCGAAGGCGCCCTTGACATTGGCGAGCAGGCTGGCGGCGCTGGTGGTATCCGGCCGAGCACCGATGCCGCAGGGTCCGAAGGCCTTGACCCCGTTGGCCTTGCACGCCGCGGTATAGACTCGCCATTTCGCCGACGCGATGGGCCAGTGGGAGTAGTGGGAAGAGGTGGAGGTCCGGAGCATCCAGGATGGCTTGCCGATGGCGTGCTGCCAGCGCACGTTGATGCTGGAGGTGTTGAGGTCGGAGCCGGGAACCTGAAATGCGTCGAAGCACTCCGAGGTCCACACGTCGAGGGAGTCGAGCCAGCCCTCGCCGACGCCGCCGATGGCCGGCTGGTAGAGCGGCGCGAAGGCATTGTGCGCCGCCACGACACCATTCTCGCGCAACACCGCCGACAGCTCGGCCATGAGGGCAGCACTGCGCTCGGAAACCCAGTCAATGTAGGCCGGCCAGTGCGCCCCGAGCGTCTGCAGAGTGATCTCCGCCGTGCCGCAGAGGCGCTCCAGATGCGGTCGGCAGAACGGACAGACGCAGGGCGTGTTGTTGAAGAACATGTCGAGGTGGAAGGCGTCCGGCCGGTAGCGCTGCACAATCTCCCGCGCGATGGCCACGACCTGCTCTCGTTTGGGCGAGTTGGCGCAGGGGAACTGCCAATGCCCGCCGGGGAGGTCCTGAATCCGCCCCTCAGGCTGCGTGGGGTCGGCCCAACTGACCAGGGGTTTCGGGGCGCGGATGCGGGCGAGATCAGCGCCGAGGGGAACCGCGTTCCACTCCGGGTGCTTGGAGTCCAGCCAGTTGATGTAGAGAAGCACCTTTTTACCGCGCTGGCGCAGACGGGTGACAAGATCGCCGACGTAGTCCCGGCCCTTCAGCCCGGGGTGTTGCGGCCAGATGGCGCTGGGGTAGTAGGCGATGCCGAACTGGCTGGCCGCGTAGACGGCGACGATATCCGCTCCCGTCGCCGCCAGCTCGGCGACAATCCGGTCGGGATCGTAGCGGGAGAAGGCGGTCGCCTGCTCGTTGTTGGCATACTGGTCGTACCAGTAGATCCGGCTGCGAGCGTTGATCCAGTCCTGCATAGCACACTCCTGTCGTACACGTCACCTCCGGCATTCTACTAGGCTCGGCTGTGGCCACGCCATTGTCAAGCCCTGGGGGGTGCGAAGGGCGCAGGGCAGTTCCGTAGGGGCTTCTGTTTCGATCGTCTCCGCGTCCGGCGAGCAAAACGGGTCACGTGACTCTTGGGGGAGAC
>CAIZKT010000677.1:0-7522 GCA_903933565.1 uncultured Victivallales bacterium
CGCGCCTTCAGCGCTTCAGACGGACTCTCTTATTGCACAGGTCGAAAAAATGCCCGCGCCGCCGTCCACAAACCACTTTACCTGGTTCCTCCAGGTACGACTCCGATACCGATTCCGCCCCCGACCCTGATTTTTTACAGATTCTGAGTAGTTGCCACCTACAGAGCTGACTTGCGCTCCAGACCCGGCGGCGGATGGTCGCGTACGCTCGCCGGCACTACATTAGCCAGGATGAACCACAGCACCAGCGCCGCACCCAGAGATCACGTAAGTCGTTTCCTTGTGGGTATCGACTTGGGAACCACCAACACCGTGGTCTGCTATGTCGACACCGAAGGCGATTCTGTTATCCGGGAGTTTTCTGTACCGCAGCTCGTCGCCGCGGGCGAAGTGGGAACGGCCGTGCTCCTGCCCTCATTCTGTTACCTCGCCGCCGGACCGGAGCTCCCCCCT
Organism: uncultured Victivallales bacterium; assembly: GCA_903933565.1. Lineage (GTDB taxonomy): Bacteria > Verrucomicrobiota > Lentisphaeria > Oligosphaerales > JAFGRS01 > CAILUI01. The sequence goes on from CAIZKT010000677.1 coordinate 454, forward strand.
GGCGCCCTGGCGTTGCCTTGGGAACCGAATCCGCGGCTGGCCGTCGGCGTCTTTGCGCGGGATCAGGGCACCGCCGTCCCCGAACGCCTGGTCAGTTCTGCCAAGTCCTGGCTGGCGCACGCCGGGGTCGACCGTACCCGCGGCATCCTGCCCTGGGGCAGTGACCTGGGCGATGAGAAGCTGTCGCCGGTGGATGTTTCGTTCCGCTACCTCGATCACATCCGCCGCGCCTGGGATCACAGTTTCGGCCAGATGCGGGACCGCCAGGGCACGCCGACTACCCTTGCCGAACAGCACGTGATCCTTACCGTGCCCGCCTCGTTCGACGAGGTCGCCCGCCAACTGACCGTGGAAGCCGCACGACGCGCCGGAATGGAACACCTGACCCTGATCGAGGAGCCCCTGGCCGCCTTCTACGCCTGGCTGGCCAAGCACGAGAACTCCTGGCAGGAACGGCTCAAACCGGGCGAAACCGTGCTGGTTGTCGATGTGGGCGGGGGCACGACGGACTTCTCGCTCATCTCCATCGACGCTGGCCCTACCCTGCGCCGCACGGCCGTCGGCGATCACCTGCTGCTGGGAGGTGACAACATCGACATGACCCTCGCCCGCCTGGCCGAAAAAGCCTGGAACACGCGCCTGCCGACCCGCCAGTGGTTCATGCTCTGCCAGATGTGCCGGCGAGCCAAAGAAGCCCTGCTCACTACGGGTGGACCCTTTACCCATGACATCGCGGTCAGCGGCCCCGGCAGTTCCGTCGTAGCCGGCACCCGTACCCACCGCTTCAGCCGCGCGGAGGTCGAACAGCTTGTCCTTGACGGCTTCTTCCCCGAGGTGTCCGGCGACAGCCCGCCGCCCGAACGCCGCCGCGGCATCCAGGAGATGGGCCTTCCCTACGCCCCGGATGCCGCCGTGACCCGGCATCTTTTGCAGTTTCTCCGGGATGCGGCGCCTCTGGCTGGGGCGCCTGTCGGCGGCCCGCTGATTCCATCCGCTATCCTGTTCAACGGTGGCGCTCTGCTCCCGCCGCAGATCCGGCAGCGGGTCTGTGCCGTAGTGGGGCAGTGGGGCGGGGGGCCACCGGTGCCCGAGATGGAAGCCGTCGACCTCAATCTGGCCGTCTCCCGCGGCGCGGCCTACTATGGACTCGTGCGGCGCGGGGAGGGTGTGCGAGTGCGGGGTGGACTGGCCCGCGCCTACTACATGCAGGTCGAGCGCGCGAACGAACCCGGCTGGCTCTGCGTCCTTCCCCGTGATGTCGATGAGGGCGTCGTGCAGCACCTCGCCGAACAGCGCTTTCTGGTGCGCACCAATCAGCCGGTCCGTTTTCCGCTGGCGTGCAGTGCCACCCGCCTTGGTGACCGGCCCGGGGAGGTCCTCAAAGCGTCTGAGGACCTTATGCCACTACTCCCGCTCCATACCGCGTTGCGCTATGGTCGCGGCAACCAGGACGCGCTCCCCGTGAGCGTCGCCGCCGTGCTGAACGAGGTGGGCACTCTGGACCTCTGGCTCCAAAGCAGCACCAGCGAGCATCGCTATCCGCTGGTATTCGACTTGCGTGGTCCGGCTGCGGCGGCAAGCCCGAATCCCGTCGTCTGTCTGACCGTGGACGAAGCCGCCGTACAGGCCGCCGAGCGCCTGCTCCAGGAAGCCTTTGGCCCGCAAGGCGACCCCACCCGCGTGCTGCGCCGTATGGAAGAGGCGCTGGCTTTGCCCCGCGACGACTGGAGTGTCACCATCTTACGCCGCTTCGTGGATTCTCTCCTGAACCTGGCCGAGAGCCGCGCCCATTCCGCCCGCCATGAAGCGCGCTGGCTGAATCTCACCGGCTTCTGCCTGCGGCCTGGATTTGGGGCGCCTGGGGACGACTGGCGCGTCAGCCAAACCTGGAAGCTCTGGCACCGGGGAGCGCTGGCGGCGCAGCCACAGGTCGCGGCCGAGTGGTGGGTGCTGTGGCGTCGCCTCGCCGCCGGCCTCAAACTGGGACAGCAGCAACAGATCGGCGGTGGCCTGGTCAGTGCCTTGGTCCCCAAAGCCACCGAACGATTGCCTTCAGGCCGTAAGGCCGCCGGCCATGACCACCTCGAGAAGTGGCGCTGCCTGGGCTCCTTGGAGCGTCTTGACGTGCGGGTTAAGACGCAGGTTCTGGAGGCGCTGCTGCTTACGCCCTCCCGGCTGGAGGATGTCCATTACTGGGTCCTGGCGCGGCTCGGAGCCCGGCGGCTCTTCCACGGTCCCGCCGACGGGGTCATTCCCGCCCGTACCGTGGCTGCTCTACTGGCCCGGCTCAGGCAACGCTGCGAGGCCGATCATTGCCCACCCGCGGGGCTCTTCGCGGTGGCCAATGTAGCCAGGCTCTGCGGTATCCGTGACCTCGAGCTGCCTGACGAAGACCGCGCCGCGGCGCTGGCGCTGCTGCGGGACGCAAAGGCTCCTGAGGCGTGGACCGCGCTACTCACCAGCAGCGCCGAGGCGAGCGCCGAGGTCACCACCGAACTCGTAGGAGATCGCCTGCCCCTGGGCCTGTCGCTCGCTTGGTCAGAACCCCCGGAAGGGCAGCCACGCCCGACCCCTGCAGCGGTGGAGTAGGGGCGGCGGCGCCTGGCCTCAGGAACAGGGGGCGGTGTTGGAGCGCGGGGGGCCTGCCGCCTGCCGCGGCCGGGTTGCAGAGACGCCAAGCGCTACAGCCCGTGGAGCTGGGGTCAGAGGCGCACGCGGCGGCGTTAGGCTATTCCACCCCGCACTGGCGCCGCAGATTCTCGATCTGCAGCGATGCGGCTTCCCAGTCCGCCAGGGTCGCTGCCAGTTCGGTGTCGATCTGGGTCAAACGGCGGTTGAGTCCCGCGAAATCGGCACCGGGGCGGGCTGCCAGCAGCGCCACATGCAGGGCCGAGCGTTCCTGTTCGAGGCACGCCACCGACGTCTCGGCGCGCTGGATGCGCTCTTCGCAGGGGCGCCGCAAGCGGGCGAACTCCTGTCGCGACCTGGCCTCCTCGCGGCGCTGGGTCCGCCGGTCGTCGGCCGCCGGCACCCCCGCCGTCGGCGCGGCGCTGGCGCTCCCGGGTTGCGGCGCGGCCTCCTGGGCGGACTTTTCCCGGAAGTAGTCATAGTTGCCGTAGTACTTGCGCACGCCATCTGGGGTGATCGCGTAGATGGTTCCGGCCAGGTGCCGGATGAACTCGATGTCATGGCTGACCAGGCAGATGGTTCCCGGGTAGTCCCGCAAGGCATCTTCCAGGGCCTCTCGGGCATGCACATCCAAGTGCGTCGTGGGCTCATCCAGAAGCAGGAGATTGAGGGGCTGCAGCAGCAGTCTGGCCAGGGCGAGTCGGACCTTCTCGCCACCACTCAAGACCGCCACCGGCTTGTCGATGGCGTCGCCGCTGAAGCCAAATCCACCCAGCAGATCGCGGACGTCCCCATCGGAGCGGCCTATGGCGGATTCACGCGCCGTCGCGTACACCGTCTTGGCGGGATTCATCACCTCGACGTAGTCCTGAGACTGATAGCCGATCTCGACGTGGTGTCCGAGAACCCGCCGCCCGGCGCTCAGTTCGAGCCTTCCCGCCAGGTGCCGAAGCAGCGTCGTCTTGCCCAGGCCGTTCAGCCCCACCACGGCGACCTTCTCACCGCGCTCGATGCGCAGGTCGAGATCACGGAAGATCCAGCGTGTGCCGTCGTAACTGAATCCGGCCCCATCCAGACGCAGCACCTCCGTCCCACAGTGCGGCGGCGGCGGCAGCCGTATCTTCATCGTCTTCATCACCGGGGGCGGCGCCTCGACCTCCTCGAGCTTCTCCAACATCTTCATCCGGCTCTGCGCCTGTGCTGCCTTCGTCGCTTTGCTGCGAAAGCGCTCCACAAAGCGCTCCAGTTGCTCGCGCTTCCGGTCTTGATTCTTCTTCGCGGCAAGCAGATGGTCGTGGCGGGCCTCGCGTTCCAGCATGTACTGCCGGTAGTTGCCGTTGTAGCGTGTGACCCGGCCACCCATGACCTCCAGGGTCGTCTCGGTCAGAGAGTTCAGCAGGTAACGGTCATGGGCGATGAGCAGCAGCGTGCCGCTGAAGTTCTTGAGGAACTCGCGCAGCCACTCGACGGCGGGTACATCCAGGTAGTTGGTGGGCTCGTCGAGCAGCAGGATATCGGGACGCGCCACCAGCACGCGGGCCAGCTCGGCCCGGATCTGCCAGCCGCCGCTGAAGGAGCGGAACGGCCTCCCGAAGCCCCGCACCTCAAACCCCAGACCGCTCAGGGTGGCCTCCGCCCGGCTGAGCAGAGTGTAGCCACCCCCATGCTCGAACTCGGTCTGCAATTCCCCCAGCCGCCACAGCAGCCGCTCCCGTTCCGCCCCGCCAGCCGCCGCCAAGCCCGCCTCAACCGCGTGGATGTCGGACTGCATCTGGCGCAGGGCCGGCACCGCGTTCTCGACGTAGTCGATCAGGCTGTCTTCTTGCAAGTGAGCGTTGAGCTGCTGGCGAACGTAACCGATCGACTGCGACGACGGAACCGACACCTCCCCGCGCTCAGGCTCCATGTGGTGGCAGATCAACTCGAAGATCGTGCTCTTCCCCGCCCCGTTGGCGCCGACGATGCCGACCCGCTCGCCCGGATGCACCGCGAAGGTGGCGGAGACCAGGACATCCTGCGTGCCGAATGACTTGCGTACTGATTGGAACTGGATCATTTATGACTTGTTTTCAGCCTGAAAATAACCATGGTAATGTGATGGTTCATGACCGTTCCGACAACCTGAAGCGCAGCGATTCAGTGCCTGCGCAGCCCTGCGACTCCCCGGAGTGCTTCCTCGCCCTGTCCGAGGATGAGCTCCTTCGTCGCGGTCGGCTCCTGCACGCGGCTGGCTCCGTGGCCAACGCCGACATCTATCTTCTGGAGGGCGCTGGCGCTCCCGTGGTGCTGAAGACCTTCCACCGCCGGCCTTGGCTGGTGCGCCTCTGCTTCTCCCGCTGGACGCTGGCCCATGAGTACAGCATCCTGCGACGCCTGAGCGGCATCCCAGGAATCCCTGCGGCCTGGGGGAGGGTCGGCAAGGATTCCTTCCTCCTCGAGTACGTTCAGGGCGCTGGTCCTCTCCGTAACCGCCGCGAACTGGCGCCGGCCGACTACCCGCCTAAGCCGTTCTTCGTACGTCTCCGCGACCTGGTCGCCGCCATGCATGCGCGTGGGGTCGGTCATGGCGACCTGCGGCGGCTCAACATCATGCAGGGGCCTGACGACACGCCGTATCTCATCGACTTTGCTACCGCGGTCGCCGCAGAGGGGCTGCTGGCCCCTCTGCGACGGCGTATTGTCGCGGTCATGGTCACGATCGACTACCTTGCCACCGCCAAGATCATCGCGTCCTACTACCCCGAGCTGCTCACGGACACAGAACGCCAACGGCTCGAAGACATCCCCTGGCACTTGCGCCTCGGCCGCTTCCTCCGCAAGCGCATCTACGGCCGTTTCATCAAGCAGAAACACTGGCGCCAGCGCTGGGCCAAGTGGCGGGGCACAAGAATGTAGGGCGCTCCAATTCCCCCTGACCGCCCCCGGGACTGCCGACCGTCGGGTCGGCACTGGCCGCGAGCCGCGGCGGCTCCCTACCCCTATCAGAACACGCCGCCGGCTCAGGCGAACTCTTCGGCGACCTCGCGGGCGATACGCACCCAGTCCCACAGGCGGCGCGGGTCGTCGCGCACCGTGTGCGTATCCTTCATGATCATCTCCACGACGTTGGCGCGGGTCTGGCGGCAGACCTCGCGCAATCCCTCCCGCACCTCCGCCGGGTTCCATGAGTTGCCGGCCAGAAGAGCAGGATTCGGCTTCCACGAGAAGATGCAGCGCTGGCCGATGCCGGCGGCACAGGCAGCGACATCGGCCCAGGCCGAGATCGAGAGTCGGCGCAGGCGAGGCACTTGGCGGAAGACGGCGTCGAGCTTGCGATGCAGGGGTTCGCAGCAGCCGTAGCAGTTGAGGCCGAAGAGCTGGAGGTACTCGCGTTCGTGGCGCAGGGCGAAGTCCTCGTGCATAGCCGGGGAGACCTCGCTGAAGATCTGTGCCGTGGCGAAGCCCCACAGGTCGCGGGTTCGGACGTGGGCGCCGTCGAAGTCAGGTTGCGGGAGTTGCCGGGTGTAGCCGGTGCCGCCGCTGCCAGCGTAGTGGTTGCGGTTGCCGAGGGAGAGGGCGCCCTGACGTTCGAGCGACTGCATGATGACGATCTCGCGTTGGGTCAGGCGTTCGATGGCGCGGTGGGCAAACTCGGGCTCATCAAGGAAATCGAGGAAGAAGGCATCGAGGCCGCGCAAGCGAGAGTAGGTATCGACCGGCGCAATGCCACCGCTGCAACGGCCGCGTTTCTCGATGGTAAGGAGGTCACCAAAGAGCTCCTGCATGAAGGCGAAGCGCGGCTCGGTGTCAGCCCAATCGACCACGGGTTCCGCGATGAGGATGCGGTCGATGTCGGCGGCGCAGGTCAGAGTCTGTTCGATGTGGAAGGCGCCAGTGGACTGCGCGCTGGCAGTCTGGCGAACCTCGAGCCCGAGGGCCGGGTAACGGATGGCGACCGGACAGGCGAGAACCGCGTCGATGACGTTGTCGTCGCGCAGGTGCTCGTCGCTGTAGAGACGGCGGCGCAGGTCGCCTTCGACCGCCCGGGCCCAGGGATGGGTGCAGGTCAGCTGGCGGTCTGGGAGCAGTTCGCGCCAAGCGCCTTCGGGGAAGGCCAGGACCATGGGCCTGGCCCGCTCGAGATCGTTGTGGCGCCGCCAGCGTTCGGCGTTCTGCTGCTGCCGGGGCTGTGCGGCGACATCGGCAACACGCCGGGCCAGCGTCCGGAGCGTGTCGCGGTCAAGAGCGGGTAGGTCGATCATCACCCAGGTGCCTCAATATGAAGTGTGCGAGGTGCTGTGCCGCTAGGATAGGTGGCGCTTCCGCAAGTGCAAGGGCGGGCATGAGGATACCAGGGCTGTTTCAAGAAACGACCGCCGTCGTACCGCCGGCCGTGAAAGCGGCGTCGACGGGCCGCGGACGCGGCCCTCTGCCGCACGCAGTCCATATCGCGCGTCGGCCA
>CAIZKT010000678.1:0-18606 GCA_903933565.1 uncultured Victivallales bacterium
CCCATTCCGATCCGGCCGGGACGCGCCGGATCGCCTGGAGGGCGGCCCTGCGTGGCCGCCGCGGCGCCGACGCAGCGGCGCCCTCCAACGCCCTTCGTCCGCCGCGGCGGACGAGGGGCGGAATGGGAAGCGCTTTGGGTCATACGAGGTTGCTGCAAGTCTCAGACAAGCAAACCCCTACGGATCTGACTTGCGCCCCACGACGCCTCAGCCAGTGAAGGCTTGCCTGGCACTGTGGTTGCAGGGACGAGTTGGGGTGCAGGGACGAGTTCTGGCCCCCGGGTTCACCGACGGCTGAGCCCCGTTTAGGGCTTGGGCGCCTCGGGCGCCTCGTCCGTCGGGGCGGGAGCGCTTCCCGGGACGGCTCCCGGAGGCGCCGCGACCACGCCGGCCTTGTTCTTCAGGTCGAGCTGGTCTTCGGCCTTCATCTTCATCTCGTCCGGGAGCTGGGCCCAGAAGACATCGAAGAGCGGTTTGGGCATCCGCGTCTTGAGCGGGCCGTTGATGTAGGTGCGTTTCATCCGGTCGTAGGGGGGAAGGCCGCGGCGCTTCTCGGTGCTCTGACCGATGAACTCACCGTACTTGGCGTGCAGCTTCCTGGCGATGAGGTCGTAGAAGGCCGCCTGTTCGGTTTCGCCGATGGCGAGGTTCAGGCACATCTGCTCGATGTAGGCCTCGACGGTGCCCTGTGCCTGGTTGTAGCTGGGCGATTTCATGTCCTCACTCAGCTCCCGCAGAACGAACTCATCGAGGCCCCCGGAGAAGCGCTCGCCGAAGAGTTTCCGGGCGTCGCTGAAGTACTGCTGGGCTTTCTGTTTCTGGCCAAACTTGAAGAGGTTGACGATGGCGTCGACCATGTAGTTCATGAAGGCGCCGCGGACGGTGCTGTCGCCGTGCGTCTTGGTGGCGTCCTCGTACATCTTCCGGGTGGCATCAGCGAGGTCGATGTTGGGCGTCATGGTCAGCATCTGGACGTCCTTGAGGTAGATGAGGCGTCCGCCCTGGAAGGCGGCCGCGAGGCTCTGGAAGATCATGCGGTCGCACTGCAGGCGTTTGAAGTTGTCTTCATCGCGGTCCCACTGCTCCTTGCCGCGGGTGGCCCAGTAGATGGCGTGGGCTTCGGGGAGACGCCAGTCGAGGGGACCGTAGGTCGCGTTGAGGCGCAGGATGAGTTCGGGGATGAGGCGGTACTTCTGCAGGAGCCAGCGCCGCCGCAGGCAGAGTTCCACCGGTTCGCGGAGGTTGAGGCGGTTGAGTTCCGCGCTGAGGGGATCAGGCAGCAAGCCGTTCTTGCGGAACTCTTTTTCGAGGGTATCGAAGGTGAGGCCTTGGGCGGCGAGGACGGTCCAGAACTCGCCCGTGCCGCCGAGCTGGTCTCGCAGCTTGGCTTCGGTGGGCGCGGCTCGGCCGATGAGGTCCCACTTGCCGGCATAGTCGCCGAAGACCATGATCATATCGAGGGCGAACTGGGTCTTGTAGTAGCGGTTGGCGTCATCGAGGTCCTTGCCCATCTTGTGCTGATAGATCCAGCCGAGTTGCTGGAAGAGTTCCGGGTCCGATGGGTTGTACTCGAGAGCTTCGTCACGGATGAGTTCAATGCCGCGACGCACCCAGCGCCAGCGGTCCTCGGGGCTGGTGAAGGTGACGGAGATGTTGTACGCCATATTCCAAGCCAGAAAGGCGGTCGCGCCGGTGAAACGGGGCTGCAGCTTGACGATCCAGCTGGCGAGTTTGACCATCTCGAAGTAGTTACCCATATCCTGCATGCGGGTTGAGCGCAGCCAGAGCCAGTCGGCGACCAAGCCGCGGAAACCGCCAAGGGCGACCGTGGTGAGAACCACCATGGGCGGCGCGTTATCGAGCGGTTCAGTGTCGGTGAGTCGCTCCTCAATGCGGATCGCATTCATGCGGCTTTGCACCGCCGCGAGAGCAACCGCGATAACGAGGAACAAGGCAGCGAAGAGAACGACGGAAGCCAGGGCTTTGGAGAGTTTCATCTGCGTATGACCGTTCCGAGTTCACGGCGAGTGAGGACCCACATACCGAAGGCGGCGATGAGACCGGCGCGCACGACGATCAGCCGGAGCAGGTCACTGCCGATCCGCCGCCACTCGATCAGCCGACCGCGGGCCAGATCGCTGGTTGTATCCATCTCGTCCACGGACACCACGGCGGCGCTGACCGCCTGGGCGAACCGATGGGTCACCATCTCGAGCTTGCCCTTGTACTGGTAGTTGCCGAGATCATCGCGCAGCGGCGCGTCGACGGCGGCGCGCACGGCCATGCCGATGATCAGGTAGGAGATGGCGACGAAGGCGGCGACGGGGGTGGAGAACGCGGCTCCCACCATGCACCCAAGAGCCGCCAGGAAGCCGATCTGGAAGACGGCCAGGAGCAGAGAGCGCGCATAGTTGGCCGCGAACCCCGTGACGCGCACCAGGACCGAGGGACCATCGGCAATCTGGAACATGACCGGCATGGGCTTGAGAGCGCCCCAGGCGCCGGTCTCCGCCGGGGGGTTCAAGTAGCCCAGGATAAGCCGACCGTCCTCGCCCACGAAGGCCGGGTCAACGCGCAGTTCGTGGAAGGCGCCACCGAGGGCTTTCTCGCTCTCGGTGACGGGAAAGAAACGGTCCTGATCCGTGCTCTTCGGATCCCGTACCAGCCAGACTCCGGGGACTTCCTTCTGGTCGCTCTGTCCGGTGGAGCCGGAGTAGAGACGGTAACGCACGAACAGGGGCTCACGGGGATCGCTGATGCGGACGTTACGAAACTCCCAGAAGCGCTGTCCGCCGGGGGCCACTTCACCGCTGCTGGCCACCAGCTGGCGCAGGATTTCGTTCCTGACGGTCTTGGGGTCATGAGCCTTGTCCAGCTCGGGTAGTCGACGGCGGTACTCCTTGTCCACCATCTCGGTGAACGGCGGCGGTTCGGGCCGGAAGGCGCGGCGGCCCACCATCACTTCGCTGTGCAGCCGCTGGACTTCCGCGCCGGGGAAGTCAGCGCGGCTAGTGCGCCAGAGTACGAGGGCGAGGATGACGGCCGCGGAGGCGAAGAGGATCATGACGTGCATAAGGAAGACGCCGAACCACTTGCCGACCCAGATGAGCCAGCGTGGGCAGGGTTTGGTGGTGACCAAGTGCAGCGAATAGGTTTCGACCTCCCGTGACAGCAAGGCGCAACTGAGCCAGAGAGTGGTGGTCGAGATCAGGGCGACGACCACGCCGAGCGAGTAGGTGATGGCAATCTGGAGCTGCCCGGCGGCGGTGCCATCGCCGGAGACGGTCACCGGCAGCAGAAAGACGGCCAGGAGGATGAGGACACCCAAAACGTGAAACACGTGGGAGCGGACCGCAGACCGGACCGTCTGTTTCACAATAGCAGTAAAGGCTCTCACAATGGGCCACGCTCCGATGCTAGGCGTCGAGGGGGTACCGCCGCAACCGTGGCGGCCTCGGAGCCCCCAGACGGCCGTCGACCAGCCCGTATTATAGCGCTTGGCCGCTGGCGATGCGAACCCGGTTCAGGCTTCGACCAGCATCCCCAGCCGGAGTTGCTCGGCCTGGGCTTCGCGACCCAGGGCGCGCACCAGCTCCAGCGCAAACTTCAGGGCCGTACCCGGGCCGCGGCTAGTGATGATGCGCTCATCGCGCTGGACGGCCAGGCCGGTGCAAACGGCGCCCGTGAGTTGCGCTTCAAAGGAAGGGTAGCAGGTGACGCGGCGGCCGTGGAGCAGACCGGCGGCCTGGAGCACGATAGGCGCGGCACAGATGGCGGCGACCAGGCCACCGGCCGCATGGACGCTGCGCAGCAGGTCGAGGACGGCCGGGTTGGCAGCGAGGTTGGCGCTGCCGGGCATGCCGCCGGGGAGGACGACCATGGCGAGGTCATGGGCTCGCAGCTCGCCGAGGGCGACTTCGGTGGTCAGGCAGATCCGATGGGCTCCCGTGACGATTCCAGCGGGGGCCCGACGCGGCGGCAAGGGTCACGTCGAGGTCAGCTCGGCGCAAGACGTCGATGACGGCAACAGCCTCGACTTCCTCGAAGCCTTCGGCCAGCAACACGGCGACTCGTGGTGTGTTACCCATAGGTCTCGAGTTCCCGTCCGCGGACGGGTCCAGCGCGAGGGCGGGCTACGCCTGGGGCCGCAATTCTAGAGGAGGAGCGCAGTGCGGCGCTCTCGGACCCGACCCACGCGGGCGAAAATCTACTGGCCCGACCACGCGCTTTCCAGTTCGATGCTCGCTGGGGTTCGTTGACCTCGGCGTAGTACCGTGTATGTTGGAGCGGCGGGTCGCTGTGGGGGTTCGCGACGCCGCGGCGGGGCCGCAGGATAGATAACAGGTGGGTCTTACCTATGCGTTTTACACGTCTTGTCGGCCTGACGTTTCTGCTGTTCATTGCGGGCGCGGGATCGCTTCTGGCTCAGGCGCCGCGCTGGGTAGTGACGAATCGCTGGCAGGGATTCGGTTCCCAGCAAACCGAGATGTTCTGGGTCAACGGTGACGTCTGGCGCGTGCGCTACCGGCCTCGCGGCAAGGACCTCTTTCAGATCGTGGTCTACGAGGCCCAGGGCAAACTCGTGGATATGGTCGCGAATCAGAACCTTGAGGCCCCCCTCCCGGGTTCAACCCGTCTCCACGGGCGCGGCCAGCGCTTCCTCGGCATCACCGGGGTGGACACCTCCTGGGACGTCACCGTGGAGCAATACGTCACGGTGATCGACGAGTGGCACCTGCGGCAACTGCTCCAGCAACCCCGGCCGCAGTTGTTGAAGATTGGCCTCTGGACCGGCGGTGACGGGCAGAGCGAGTACACCTTTACGGTCCCCTCACGCAGTTGGCAGATCCGCCACGGCCACAGCGGCGATGGCCTGTTGCAGATCACGGTGGAGGACACGGCGGGGTTCGTGGCCCTGGCGGCCAATGAGATCCGCGCCGCCGAAGGGAGCTGTTGGGTGCATCAGGCCGGCACCTTCACCATGCGCGTCAACGCCGACCGGGTTGACTGGAAGGTGGAAGTGCTCTGCGAGGATATGCCCGCCGCGGGAGAATGACCACGATGGACCGACCGACCGTGCTGAGCGTGGCCGGCAGTGACAGCAGCGGCGGCGCAGGCATCCAGGCGGATCTTGCGGCCTTCGCCTACTTCGAGGTCACCGGCACCACTGCCGTCACCGCGGTCACGGCGCAGAATCCCCAGGCGGTCACGGGCGTCTACCCGGTTGACCCCCTGGGCGTCGCCGCCCAGATCGATGCCGTGTTTGGCGGTTTTGCCGTCGCCGCCGTGAAAACGGGGATGCTGTTCAGTGCGGCCCATATCGACCAGGTCGCCGCGCGGCTGGCCCATCACCGTCCTCGCTGGTTGGTGGTGGACCCGGTCATGGTGGCCACCAGCGGGGCCAGGTTGCTGCGTGACGATGCCGTCGAGACCTTGTGCGGCAGGCTCTTGCCCATGGCGTCCCTCATCACCCCGAACCTGCCCGAAGCGGAGGTCCTGCTGCGGCGGCCGATCGGCTCTGACGAGGAGGCGCTACGGGCGGCCGTCGAGCTGTCTTCCCGCTACGGCTGCTGGGCGCTCGTCAAGGGCGGGCACGGCGGCGGCGGCGTGGCCGTGGATGCGCTGGTCCATGACGGCCAGGCCTGGGTTTTCAGCGCTCCGCGCCAGTCGGTGCCGACCACGCACGGCACCGGCTGTTCCCTGAGTGCCGCCATTGCGGCCTGTCTGGCCCGGGGGGACGCGCCGCCCGCTGCCGTGCGGCGCGCCAAAGCCTATGTTCTGGGCAGGCTGAGATCGTGTCTGGCGGTCGGCCCCGACACGTGGGTCATGACCCCGCCCCGCAGCTTGCCGCTGCAGGACATCCAGGTAATCGAGAGTCGGCCGTGAGACGGGAGTCGGCGCCATGAGCGTCAGCAAGAGCACAGCACCTCGCATCCACCGCCACACCCTGGTCGAGATGAACCGCTCCGTGTTCACCGCCCGGCGCGACGCGGCCCACGCGCGAGCTATGGACTTACTCCTGAACGGCATTGAGCATGGTAACAAGGAGCAGCGTGCCGCCTGGTACGCCGATTGCCTGCGCCTGGTGGAGGAGACCCTGCGCTCAACCCAGCGCTCCCAGATTGCTCAGGACGGGCCGCTGATCCATTACCTCAAACTCCTTCGCGAAATCCTCAATGCCCAGTTGGCTCTGGTGAATCACGAAATCACCCTCGGACGCGAAACGCAGGAGTTCGCCCGCGTCCTTGGCCGTGACACCGTCGCGCGCTTGCTCGCGGATGTCCGTCCTTTCAGTGACACCGAGAAGTTTGTCCTCGATTCCATCCGTAACCTCTTGCAGTTTGGCGAGCCGCTACGAGCTCGGGACACGCTGGAGCGCCAGCACGACTTCACGGCGGAAGACCGGCGCCGACACCAGCAAGCGGCCACAGAGTACACACAGCACTACAGCACGTGTGGCCGCTGAGCTGCTTTCGGCCTAACCCTATGGACACCCTGGCGCCAGACTCCCGGCCCCTCCGGGTGCTGCAGGTCACCGAGGCTGCAGGCGGTGGCGTGCGCCGACACCTGCAGCGCCTGGCGCCCGAGTTGCGGCGCCTGCACGTCGAACTGGATCTGCTGGTGGGAATCGGCCGCGCCGAACCCGGCCTCGATGCCGATCTGGCGGACTACCGGGAGCAGGGTTGTCGCACGGCGGTCTTCCGTGGTTCCGGCACCGTGGGCGCGCTGTGCGGCGGGATTCCGGCGCTGCGGCGGGCGCTGCGGGACTGGCGGCCGGACGTGGTCCATCTGCACGCCACCCGAGCCGGGCTGTTCGGTCGCCTAGGGCGCCGCGCGCGCCAGCTGCCAGCCCTCGTCTACTCCCCTCACGCCTTCGTCTTCCAGGCTCATGAGTCGCCTTGGCTTCGCTGGCTGGTCTGGCGCCTGGAGCGGCGCCTGGCCCGCGTCACGGACGCCTTCGCCTGCGTGTCCGCCGCCGAGCGCGAGATCGCGCTGACGGCGTTGGCGGTCGAGCCCGACCGCATTCGGGTCATCGAGAATGGCCTGGAAGCGGGCTTCGCCGAGGCCCTGCTGCCGCGGGCGGCCGTGCGCGCCGCCTGGGGCATCTCCCCGGCAGATACGCTCATCGGTCTCTGTGGACGGTTGGTGGCGCAGAAGGACCCTGCCACCCTGCTGCGCGGACTGGCCCTTTGTCGGCAGCGCTTCCCTCACCTGCGCCTGGCTGTGTGCGGCAGCGGCCCGTTGGCGGCGTCTCTCCATAGGCTCGCAGGGCGGCTGGGGCTGAACGAGATCATGCGCTGGAACGGCTTCGTTCCGGACCTGCCTCGGCGCATGAGTGGCTTCGACCTGCTGGTCCTGCCGTCGCGCTACGAGGGACTGTCCTACACCCTGTTGGAGGCACTGGCTGTCGGCGTTCCCGTGCTGGCGGCGGACATCCCGGCCAACCTGCCGCGCCCGTGCCTGCGGGGGCCCATCACCCTGGTTCAGCCGGGCCATCCTCAGGCCTGGGCCCAGGCCCTCACCGCGACCTTGGAATCCCTCGATTCCCTGCAGAAACAGACCCGCGCCTTAGCGCCGTGGGTCAGACAGGAATTCTCCGCCTCACGGCAGGCGCGCGCCCTGGCTGAGCTCTACCGCCACTGCGCGGCCGACCGGACGCCGCCGTGAATCCGCGGCAGGCACTAGCGGCGCAGGGCTAGGGCTCGTCCTCAGGCTCGGCGGCGGGTGGCACCGTCAGCCGGACGGCCTCGATCGCCCTGGCGGCCTCGTGGAAGGTCTGGTAGCGCTCGCCGGGCTCTTGCCTGATCATCCGCCCCAGCACCTCCACCAGTTCGGGACGGAAATCGCGCAACTTGCCGGACACCGACAGACGCATCTTGGACAGGTGGCGTTTGGCCAGCGCCTCGACCTCCTTGGCGTCAAAAAATGTCTGGCCGGAAAGCGCGTAGTACATCACCATCCCAATGCTGTAGATCTCGCTGTAGGCATCTTCGCCGGTGCCCAGCAGGCGTTCGGGAGGAAGGTAATAGGGCGAGCCGGAGACATACTCTTCCTGGGGGTTAAGGGCCAGCTCCCGGGAGATGCACAGGCCGTAGTCAAACAGGACCGCGAAGCCCCCTTCGTTGATGATGATGTTTTCCGGCTTCATGTCGCGGTACAGGTAACCGCACTTGTAGATATGCTGTTCGGCCGAGAGGATGTGCATGCCCATTTGCAGCACTTGACGCTCAGGCAGCCGACCCAGACGGTCTACCCGTTTGTCGAGGCGCTCGCCCTGCACCAGCTCCATGGCCGAGTAGTACTCGCCCTCTTCACAACCGCTGTCGACGCACTTCACCAGGCACGGATGGCCGCCGACGATCTTACCGATGCGCGCTTCATTCAGCATCGCGTGGATGTTGACCGGCTTCGTCTTCTCTGTCCTGGACAGGATCTTGACCGCAAACAACTGGGTCGGATACTGCCGGTTCACAGCCTTGTACACACTCCCCATGCCACCGCCGCCGAGCGGCTCAAACAGCCAGTAGTTGCCCACCCGCAGCGGCACGAAGGCGATCCGCTGGCATTGCGGACACTCCACCATCTTCAAAACTTCAAGCTTGCGCGAGGGTATCTGCAGGCCGCAGCCTTGGCACGGCAGATGCCCGCCCTCGAAGGCGACAACCCGCTCCTCACACTGCCGGGCCAGCTCCTCGGGCGAAAGCGCCTTCGCGCTGCTCGCCTTCTCCCCCGTTGCCTTCTTTTTCCAGAACAACAGCATGCACGACTCGTCAGATAGTGGTTGCGTCAGCCCGTCGCCCCGTCCGGCTGCGACAAGGTACACCCGGAGTCTGGCAGGCGCTCATCGACCGTGCCGAAGCTCCCAGAGGCAATATCGCGCCAGCCCCTCTCGGTGTCCACCCCCACAGAACCGTATTTCAGGCTGCCGGCCTGGAAGTGCTTTCCGCCCCGATTCGCGGTTTTTTGGTTGTATTTGCAGATCTGCCGGGCTACCCTACCGCAGATAAAGCGGCGCTGGGGGTCTCGGGGCGCTCAGAAACCGAGGCCACCAGTCGTCTTACCGGTGGGACTGGCGTGTCGGCGAGCCCGCGCGTTGGAGCGGGAACGCCGTCTTGATGCGGGCGTCCAACGTGGTTGTAGGCCGTGTTTCCTGCCTGGCTTCGGTTGGGTCTGGCAGAGCCGCAAGAGGTGATGGACCATGAAGAGACACCGCATTCACTTTTGGCAGCGCTGGACAGTCGTGACTCTGCTTCTGGCCTCGGCGCTTGGCGCCGTCACGCCGGAGTTTACCCTCCGTTTTGGCGCGACCGGAAACATGATCACCGAGAAGATCATCGACATGGATCCGCTCGATGATGTGCTCGCTTACGAACTCGGCTACGTGATAGGCGCGCTGCCCGGGTCGGCTCAGGACGATTTTGACATGCCTAAACCCATTTTTCCGCCGCCGTCCGGCGGCCCGCGTCAGGCCCCCACCTTCTACTTCCTGGCCGATACCCGTAGCCTGTATAAGGACTTCCGCCCGCCGTCCACCAGTCAGTCCTGGGAGATAAGACTGGACAACATGCAGACCGGCGACAGCGTCAAACTCGAGTGGCGCTTGCAGGAGGGTAGGCTGGAGGAAGGCAACTTTCTAAGTCTGAAGGATCTTAACCGCAACGAGATTCTGGTCGAGAACATGATGACGACGAGAAGCTATGTGTTCACCGACACCAACCAGACGCTTCTAGTGCTCCACACTACACGCAACCATCCTCCTGTAGCCCGTGGCGATGTGGCCGCCATGCTGCGGTCCGACGGCACCCTGCGGATTCCCTTCGCGAGGCTGTTGGCCAATGACTACGACCCGGACGCCGGCAACACGATCGACGTGATCGCGGTCGGCACCCCCGTCGGGGGGCTGGGCGGCGGCAAGGGTGCCTCGGACTACGGCGCCACGAGCCTCGATACGGTCGCCCGGGTGGTGACCTACACCTTGCCTGCGACGCTTCCCGCCGACTGGGATGATCGCGTGTCCTTCTCTTACACGATCCAGGATAGCGATTCCGATCCCGATACTCTTCACGAGGCCACCGCCACCGTGCAGGTGACGGTGGCCGCGCACGTGCTGGTGGTGCCGACCTCGGCCGACATCGCGGCGCATCCGGGGCTGCCCTTCAGGGTGGGCTACACGCTCGTCCACGACGGTTCTCTTCAGTCTCTGGAGCTATCGTTCACCCTGCCTAGAATCAGCCTTACACCGGTCGTCTACTGGTCCTATGTGAGTGGCTCCTATACCGCCGACGCGGGCACGCCCGCCCCGATCATCGCTCCCGGCGATGATTCGGGCCAACTTGTGCTGGACTTCGGCACGAACGTCCCGCCGACGGGGACCCACTTCTCTTTCGCTCTCAACGCCCCGGCCGCCGCCTTCGACGTCACCCTCCTGTATTCCTCGGCCATTTATCAGCTCACCGGGAGTAGTACCGAACTCACGCAGCCTCTGCCCGAGGTTGCGGTGCGCTCGGCTTACACCCTCACCTTCGTTTCCGCCGGCAACGGCACGGTCACGGGGGCGGCGAGTCAACTCCTGGAGCCCGGTCATCTGTCCGGCCGGGTCACGGCCGAGCCCGCCACGGGGTACCACTTCCTGCGCTGGACCTTGGGCGGCGCCGAGATCGGCACGAATACCACCCTGACCTTTGCCGGTGGCAACACCGATCTGACCGTCACCGCCTGGTTCGCCATCAACACCTACACCCTTACCTTCGGTCGCACGGGCGCCGGCGTCGGGACCCTGACCGGAGCAACCACGCAGCAGGTGACCTACCTTGACAGCGCCACGCCCGTCAAGGCCGTCCCCGGTACGGATTCCTACTTCTACCAATGGATTGAAGACGGCAGCACCGCCAATCCGCGGACGGTCACTGGGGTCACTGCCACGGCCACCTACACCGCCGAGTTCAGGGCCTTGACTCCTGGCGATCCGAACGGCCACTTTAACCTCGTCTTTCAGAACCAGACCGGCGGCGACCTGCGCTCCATCTGGGACCTGACAGGGCCCTATGTGGCCAACGTGGGCGCGCACGTGCTGACCTTGGTCTTGACCTACGACGAGCGTGGCACGGTGGGCGGGGTCGGCCAGTTGCAGGGCAGCCTCGGCGGCCAGCCTTTCACGGTCTCCGGTATGCCGGTAAGGGGCAGCTCCAGCGGCAGGAACGGCAGTTTGACGGTGCGCGGCAGCCTGGCAGGTGCCAATGCGACCACGGCGGCCTCCCTCAAACTGTCCCTGGCGCTGGTCGGCCGAACCCTCACCGGGGTGGTTACCGGCAGCGTCACCGATAGAACCACCGGGACCAGGCTGCTCATCAGCGCGCCGTGCGTGCTCAACCTGCCCGACGATATGACCGGCGCTTACCAGCTCCCGACCGACCTTACCCTGGGCGCGCGGGGAGCCATCAGCGGGACCAGTACCCTGATCCTCGGCAACGGCCGGACCGTACCGCTGCTGGTCTCCGGTCGGCGCCTTGGCAGCCAAACGACCCTGACTCTTACGGGTGACAGGACCGCCGATCCCGCCTTCAGCGCAATTCGCTTTACCCTGACGGTTCGGACCTACACCGACAACCTGGCAGGCATCCGCGCGCTCGCCGGGGAAGCGTTTGGCCAGATTTTCACATGGCGTCCCTGACTTCCCGCAAGACGATCCTGAGCGCTACGGCCAGCGGCGTTCTGCTGCTGGTGGCGTGTTTGTATTGGCGCGGCTCTCGCCCGGATCCCGTCGGCGCTCCCGGGGCACGCCTCTCGGCGCCCCAGCCCGAGTCTGCCCGACGCGCAGGGTCACGCCTCGGCGAGCGCCGCGCCGCTGGCCTCAGCACCGCGCCGAATGCCAATCCGCTGTCCCAGGGCGATCCGGCCGGGGATAGCGAGGTCCTGACCCTCTGGAGCACGGTCCAGGATACGACCTTGGACCCGGTCGTCCGCGAGTCGGCGGCGCTGAAGCTCGCCAGCCGCGGCGACCGGGGCATCATGGAGCGCCTGTGGGCCCTCTGGCGACAGGGACGCCTGCCCGCGGGGTGCTCGTGGATCCGCGATCTTATGGCGGCAGCCACCCAGGCTGCCGACGCTCCCCCCGGCACCGTTGTGGTCACGGGCGACGAGCGGCCGGAAGCGCCCGCCGCTGAAGTGGCCCGGGCCGCGGCCCGAGCCGCCAACACCGCCCTGCCCCTCGATGTCCGCCTCGAAGCGGTTCGCGCCTTGGCGGCGGCCCAGAGCGCCGAAGCACTGGCCGTCCTGGAGAACCTCTGCGTCGGCGACATTCAGGCCCCCTCGGAACTGCGGACGGCGGCCTTCGAGGCCTTGCTGCAAGCCGACGATCAACTGGCCGTCAGCACCCTCAAGCAGCTCCTCTCACAGAGCCCCGCGCTGGTTGCCGAGGACCTGACCACGATGCTTGAGGCCTTGGCCGATGAGCCCCATACGGGCACCCGTGAAATCGCCTTGCCCTTGCTGCGGCATGCCAGTGCCGATGTCCGCGAGGAGGCCGCCTGGTTACTGGCCCTGAATTCCGAGGAGACCACGCCCGCGGAGACCAAGACCATCCTCGAAGTCCTGGGCACGGAAAGCGAACCGGCCGTCCGGCGACGCCTCTACTCCGCGCTCGACCCGTCCGCCGCACCATACGCCAGCAGCATTCTGAGCGCCGCCGTCGCCGAGGAGGCGGCTTCGGTCAGACTCTCCGGCTATCAGGCCCTGGCCGGCATGGCCGCGGCCGAACCCGATGGCCAGGTCGCCCCGCTCTTTGACGCCCAGGTGGTCGGCGAACTCGCGCAAATGGCGCTGAACTCCACCGAGTACCAGTACCGTTTCGAGGCCGTGGTGGTCTTGAAGACCGCCCGTACGGCCGGCGCCACAGCCGCCCTGGCCCGCATCGCCGCCGGAGCCGCAGACTCCCGCATCGCCCAGGCAGCCGCCGCCCCCTGAGCTCGAAGAACGAGCGCAGCGGGCCTTTTCACACGGCTTCTGAGGGTGTCCCCTCGACGAGTCCGCCCCCATCCTCAGGGGTGACGCGAGGCCCCGGCCTGGCGCGCCCAGGCCGCCACCAGGCTGCCCCACGGCTCGCGCCCGGGCCGCGCCCGCAGCGCGTCGGCCACATCGTCGCCCGAGAAGGATTCGGTCCCCGGATTCCAGGTTAGCTCCCGCCCCAGGCGCAGGGCCAGGTTGACCAGGTGACAGCAGGTGGCCGAACGGTGCCCCACCTCCGCCGGACACGCCGGCGTCCGCCGCGTGCGGATGCACTCCAGCCAGTCGCCGTGATGATCCTCGCTGCGATACAGACGCACATCGTCCGGCTTCAGGCTGATCTCGGCCAATGCCGCCGGCTCCGTGCGCACCGCGCCGCGTTCCACGGCAAGGCTGCCCGCGCTGCCGTGGAAGGTCACGCTGCTGCCCCCCGTACGCACCTGTACCTCCACCCCGTTCGCATAGGTCAACCGCGCCTCGACCCGGGTAGCCGTGGTGAACAAGCCACTCGCCGGGAAGTCCCCCTTGCCCCAGGCCCGGCAGGGTCCCGAACTGTCCATACCAAGAGCCCACTGCACAATGTCGAGGTGATGCGCCCCGAAATTCGTGACCTGCCCGCCGGAGTAGTCCTGGATGAACCGGAACTGGTAGTGACAGCGCTGCTCATGGTAGTCCGCCCAAGGCGCCGGCCCCAGCCAGGCGTCGTAATCCAGCTCGGACGGCACCGGCATCGGCGCCCACTCTGCCGGGCAGGTCTTGTTGTTGGGCGGCAATTCGACCTCGATTCGTTGCAGCGATCCGAGGTAGCCGTTGCGCACCAGCTCGCCAGCCCGGCGGAATTCCGCCATGGAGCGCTGTTGACTGCCGGTCTGCAGAATCCGGCCGGTCGCGGCCACCACGTCGCAGAGCAGGCGCCCCTCGGCAATCGTCAGCGTCAGCGGTTTCTCCAGGTAGATGTCCTTGCCGCAGATGGCCGCGTGGACCGCCTGCGCCACGTGCCAGTGGTCCGGGGTGCAGATGACGACCGCGTCCACGCCCTCCCACTCATCCAGCGCCCGGAAGTCACTGAACCCACGACAGTCGCTATGGCCATAGTGTTGATCGACCAGGCTCTTGGCGGCGGCCAGGTGGCGCTGGTCTACATCGCAGACGGCCGTCACCCGCACGTCCGGACGGCCGATGAAGGCCTTGAGGTTGTAGGTGCCCATGTTGGCAACCCCCACAAACCCCAGTCGAAGGGGATGTTTGCCGGAAGTGCTCATGCTGCTTCTCTCCATGGCTGCTGCGGCGGCGCCGCTTGGGGTTAGCCGATCCAGACCGGGGAGCAGACGGCCAGACTGCCGTCGGCGAGGGTGACCCGTGCGTGGTAGAAGGCGGGCCGGTCAAGCCTGTCTTCAAGAGTACAGTCGAACGTTTTCGCCCCAGGCTCCATGACCCGCCACGGCGATGCGTCCCGCGCCACGTCGACCCTGGCGATGCGCTCCTCGGCCCAGGCCTGCAGGTGAATCCGGCTCGTGCCGACGAAAGGCAACTCGGCGCCCATCGGGGCCCCGTTTACCGTGAAGCGCAGCACCGTCCGGCGACCGCGCACGGCGTAGGTCCGCCGCGCCCGCAACGCCGCAAACACCGAGCGGCGGGTCAGACCTTCGGCCCACACGGCGCACAGCCCGCCCCCAGCGGGCCACGGCGCCTCGCCGAAATCGCCCGCCTGGCCGCCCTGCGGAGCCGAGCCGCCCGTGAAGCCGAGACGCAGCCCGGCACGCAACGCTCCCATCACCCCTGCCTCCCGGGGCGGACCCGGCAACCGTCCGTCGCTCGGCTCCCAACCCTCGCCCGAACCATTCCCGGACCACAACTCCACCAGGCGCTCCACGTCCGCTTCCACGGCCGTCCAGTCCGTGCCCCCCAGCCGCGGCCCCGACCGGCGCCCCGGATTCTGGCTGATCACCAACGCCTCGGATGCCCGCAGCGCCTCGTACAGCCTCGCCGGGTAGGCATAGCGCGAGTCGTCCACGGGCAGATAGGGCTGGTCGCCGCCGAGGAAGTACACGGCTTTGTCGCCGTAGTGTGAGTGCTGCCAACCGAACCCCAGGAAGGTCACCAAACGCCCTTCGTCCAGGTTGACCTCCACGGCCTGCTTGTGCAAGGCCCAGCGCTCGTGGTCGAGCCAGGCGTGCGCCTGGGGGAGCACCGCGGCGAAATCCAGCCGCCGAGCTTCCCGCGCCCAGCGCCGACCCTCGGCCGTCCAACCTACGGACGCTGGAACGAAGGCAGGCGCATTGAGGTCGCCAAAGAACAGCCCGAGGCCATCCTCGCCGCGCGGCACGGTGACGTTCGACAACCCCGCCGGCAGACCGGGAACGCTGGCCCGGCAGGACACCGGCTCAGTGCCCATCCGCCCGACCTCGAGGTGGCCCGCCCCGCCACTCAGGGGCAGAGCCACGGTGCGCGCCCCAAGGCGAAGCCGGGCGCGGCCAGCCACCGGGGCCAGGTTGCCGTAACGGTCCGTGACCCGCACGTCCGCCCGCAGCGCCTCGCCCAGCCCCGCGCTGCCCGGCAGGAAGGCCTCAACCCGCGTCGGCGCCCCGGCGCTGACGTGGATCACGATCGGCTCGGGAAGCCGCATGACCGGCTCGCCCTGGCCGGGGTTGACCAGTACCTTGAGGTCTCGGCGTCCCGCCAACGGCGTCCAGCGCCAGCCGCCCTGGGCACCGCACACCAGCGTCACCCGCTCCCCGGGGGCCAACGCCCCCTCCTCCACCACAAAACCCAGCCCCGCGGACGGGGCTGCCACGATGCGCTTGCCGTCAGGGCCAGGCTCCTGTGCCTGCCGTGGCCCCGGCAGGAGGCCCAGCCGCGCCGTGCCCGCATAGTGCCATTCGACCACGCCCGGACACACGGAATCCTCCCCCGGCGCGACGGCGCCGAGAGGGTTTTCCCCCAGGGCCTGGAAACAGACTTCGCTGCCGGTCGGTAGCCCTGTCGGCCCCGCCTCGAACCACAGTTCAAAGGGGCCATCCGTTCCGGCCACGACCTCGCTCACGCTCGCCCCCGCCCGGCCCAGCAAAGCCGGGCAGTACAAGCTCTCGTCGCCCAACGCCTCGTCGGCCCCGACGAACGTCTGTCCCAGCGGCCGCTCCGGGTGCTGCCGCCGCCGTCGCACCAACATCCGAGCATAGTCAACCTCGTCCTCGGGGTAGGCCGGCGGTAGCCAAAGCGGGCCCGACAGCAGGGCGGCAAAGCGCGCCTCCAGCTCCGGCAGTTTGAGTTCCCGCAACACCTGTCCCCAGCGCTCGCGCTGGTTCTCGTGGACCAGCAGCGGTTCGAAGCCCATCCGCAGATACGTCTTCACCGCCGGCAGCCGAAAGTCGTCCGTCGTCAGCGTGGCCGCCCGCAAGCCCTCCAGCGCCATGCGGTGCAGGGTTGCCAGGGTGACCCAGTACCCCAGACGATGCCCCTGGAACTCCGGCACCACACCGACGTAGTGGACCGTTCCCGTGTCGGGCCTCAGCCCCGGCGCCCGCCAGGCCGAGGCGGTCGCCACCGGCCTCCCAGCCGCCACCACAAACAGCACTCGTTCCGCTCGGAACGCCGGGTCCCGCCGCATGATCCGGTCGAAACTGAAGCGGCCTGGTTCGCCGCCGAACGAAGCCGCCAGGATGCGATCCCAGTGCGCCGCGTCACCAGCCTGGTAGGAACGCAGAGAAAAGCCCGCCGGCAGCAGCAGCGCGGGCAGCTCGGAGAGAGTCGGCTTTAGCATCCGCAGTTGCGGTGTCAGTCCCATCGATAATCTCCACGTCCCAGCGACCTGCGGTCGCGGCGACCTCACAATGTGCCTCGCCCAGCCCGAGTGTCCAGCAGGCCGCCGCCCAGGCGGAAGAAGAAACGGGTGGGGGTGGTGGCGGCGGTTTCTTCACCGCTTCTCACGAACCGCCTTCGGGCAAACCCACCCGCACATAGGCGATCTCGGCCCAGGTATCGTGGGTCGAGAAGCCGACCTGCACCGGGTGCTTGGCCAAGGCCTGCAACAAAGCGGCACTGAGCCGTCCTGAACCGAC
Source organism: uncultured Victivallales bacterium (assembly GCA_903933565.1). GTDB lineage: Bacteria > Verrucomicrobiota > Lentisphaeria > Oligosphaerales > JAFGRS01 > CAILUI01. The sequence continues at coordinate 17,061 of CAIZKT010000678.1, forward strand.
CGGCCGCGCGTCGACCGTCAGCCGGACCTCGCCGGCGTCGAGGGCGAGGTCCCAGTCGTGCCAGGCGTCATCGCCGATCGCCGCCTGGCCGATCGAGGTGGGCAGACTCAGGAGCCCGTTGAGGCACTCCTGGTAGAACAGTTCCCCGCGGTCATGCAGCCAGACCCGGGCGAAGGTCCTGGCGTCCGCATAACCCAGGACCACCGAGACGCGGCGGGTCGGCCCCGCAAAGCAGCGGATGCGCGTCTGAACAGTATAGCGATCCCTTACCCCGGGAATCTTTACCACCAGCGGGGCGCGGTCGCTGTCGTTGTCAGCGAGCGTGAGCACGCCGCCGCTGACCATGCCGAATGCCGAGGGCTCCCAGCGCGCCAGCGGTGGCTGCAAGAGGCGCTCAGCTAGCTCGGCGAACGTGCCCTCGAAGGTCGCCACTGCCAGCGGCGTCTGCGCGCCCTGGTAGATCAGAAACACCCGGCCCCCCGCCTCGCACAGGGTGGCATCCGTGAGATGACCATACCAGCCGTTGACCGTGCCCCCGGCCTCCGGGTTGACCCCGCGCTCCCAGAGCTGCGTATAGTTGATCTGGGGATGGTTGCCGAGGCGCTCCCAGGTCACCATGTCACGGCTGCGGCGGCAGACAATCCGCAGCGACCCCGCCATGGACTCGCTATGCCAGGTGTAGAACCCGTCGCCGATCTTAACGAGGAACGGGTCGCCGCCGTAGAGATCGCGAATCACCGGGTTACCCTCGTGTTTCGTCCAGGCCAGGCCATCGTCGGACCAGGCGTAGCCGAAGTGCCCCCCGAGCCCGCAGTCGGAGGTGTACAGCATCTGCCAGCGGCCATTCTCGTCGACCACGACAGCCAGGTTGCTCAGCCCCTGGCGCTCCCAGGGCTGGGTGCTGGCCATGATGAGCCGTTCATCGCCCCAGGTGATGCCGTCGGCCGAGGCCCAGCGCCGCAGGGTCGCGGGCCCCCGCTTGCCGTATTCATCGTCGACCGCGAACAGGTAGTACCTGCCCTCGTGCCGCAGCACCGACGGCCGATGCACCTCGGTCTGCTCCAGCGCCAGCACCGGGTTGCTGGGGTGTTTCGTCCAGGTGAAGCCATCCCGCGAAGTAGCGTAGCCCACCGCAGTCTTGCCGTTGGCAGGGAACATCTGCGCGTACCACATCCGAAATAGGCCGTCCACGAAGAAAAGGTTCGGTTCGCAGAGGTAGTGCGACTCGGCCCACGGCTGCGACCGCACCAGCACCGGATTGGCCGCATACTTGGTCCAGATGCCGTCCTGGAAATCCTCGTTGAAGACGACGGGGACCGGGCTGCGGGTAGCCCCCGGCCGACTTTCCAGACTCGCCTGCACAGGTTCATTGCTGCTCATGGTTCCTCCAGCGTCACTAGTCAGGTAGGTGGGGAGGGTTCAGGGTTCAGGTTGGGAGATGGGATGTGTCCATTGAGAAACTGTTTCCAGAGTCGAGAGCTATGGATTCCCTTGTATGAGACTTGCAGCAACCTCGCAGGACACCAGGCGCTTCCCATTCCGCCCC
>CAIZKT010000679.1:0-6337 GCA_903933565.1 uncultured Victivallales bacterium
AACCGGCCCGAAACGGGCTCGGCATCGCGGGCTCAGTGCTGGTGTACGAGGCCGGTGGTGTTGTGCAGGGTGACCTGGCGGAGGGTCGCGGGGCGGTCGGCCTCGAGGATGTCGACGACCACCTTCCGGCAGGCAATGAGGGGGATGCGGCAAATGACCTTGTGGCCGATGTTGCGGCCCTCGTAGAGGGTCACCATTCTGCCGCTGATGCCGGTCTGGATACGGATGGCAAAGCGGCGGATGGCCTCGCCCAGGGCCAAGTCCTCCTGGAGGATGATGTGATCGAGGTAGAAGGGGTCCTTGGCGGTGTACTCCCAGCCGGTCGCGGTGGCCTTGCCATCGCCGAGACGGGCGAAGGGCTGGCCAAAACGCCGCCGCACTTCGCCGCCGAAGGCCAGCAGCGCCTCGCGGTCGGCGTCGGGGAGCAGGCCGCGACGGTCAGGTCCGATGTTGATGAGGAGATTGGCGCCGCGGCCGACGGAGAGCTCGTAGAGGCCCATGAGTTCCTCGACCGGCTTGACCGTGTCGACATCGGCTACCTCGAAGAACCAGCAGTGCCAGCGCATCATGCAGTCGCACTCGGCGGGGAGCCAGAGTGGGCGGTTGCCGACTGCCTGATCGCCCTCGGTGTTGACGGACAGCCGGATGCCCATGGCGGTGTTCCAGGTCGGCAGGTCAGCGATGCCGGCCTCGTTGCCGACCCAGCGGAAGTCGGGGTCGCCCATGCTGAAGATGAGTAGGTTGGTCTGCAGGCGGCGGATTTCGCGCACGATGCGCGGCCAGTCGTAGGTGTGCTTCTCCGAGCCGCAGCCATCAAACCAGAGGATGTCAATCTGGCCGTAGTCGGTGAGCAATTCACCGATCTGGTTGAGGAAGTGCTGATCGTAGGCCTTCTCGTCCTTGAACACCGCGCTGCCCCACTCGGCGGGCGAGTAGTAGAGCCCAATCTTCAGGCCGTGGCGGCGACAGGCGTCGGTGAATTCGCGCACCACGTCGCCCTTACCGTCCTTCCAAGGCGTCTGCGCGACGCTGTAGGTGGAGGACTTTGAAGGCCAGTTGGCGAAACCATCGTGGTGCTTGCAGACCAGGACGGCATAGCGCATGCCGGCGCGTTTGGCGTCGACGATCCACTGGTCGCAGTTGAGCCCGGCCGGGCGGAAGCCCTCGGGCGGCATGGGCTTGCCGTCCCAGTCCCGGTGGCCTTCGTAGAAGCTGCGGATACCGAAATGGAAGAAGACGCCCATCTCCCAGTCCTGGTACTCGAGTTGGCGGGGCGTGGGCAGGGTGCTGGGCAGGTACGGTTCGGTGCTCACCTGGAGATCCTCCTCGCTGCTGGGTCATGAAATTGCGGGCGGGCTGTCCCCGGAATGGCAGCCCGCCGGGTCCGGTTCAAGGCGCGCCGAAAAGCAGACGAAATACCTCGCTGAAATCGCCGACATAATGGGCCGTGATGCCGCGGCGCACGCGCTCGGGTAGCTCGGTGAAGTCCTTCTCGTTGGCCGCTGGCAGGATGATGTGCCTGACCTTGGAGCGTTTGGCGGCGATGACTTTCTCCTTCACCCCACCGATCGGCAGAACGCGGCCCGTCAGCGTGAGTTCACCGGTCATGGCCCAGCCTGCGGGCGGCCGACGGTTGCGCCCGAGGGAGACCAGCGCCGCCGCCATGGTGATGCCGGCCGAGGGGCCGTCCTTGGGTGTCGCGCCGGCAGGAACATGAATATGGATGGTCCGATCGCTGAAGAATTTTGGCGGGATGCCGAAGTTCCGGCAGTGGGCGGTCACCAGAGAATAGGCGATCTGGCAGGACTCTTTCATGACCTCGCCGAGTTGGCCGGTGAGGGTCGTGCCGCTGGCGCCGGGAGCCGCTTGGGCCTCGATGTACAGGGTGCTTCCGCCGAGCGCGGTCCAGGCCAAGCCCATGACCACCCCAGGGCGGCCGTGACTCATGAGCGGGTCATCCGTGAAGCGCGGTTTGCCGAGGTGCTCCGCGACGTTGGCGGGAGTGACCGTCACCCGTTGTGTGATCAGCCCCTCGGCCCGGCCCGCCGCGATCTTGCGCATGCAGCCGGCGAGGGCCTTCTCGAAGGCGCGAACCCCCGCCTCGCGCGCATAGCCATTGATGATCATCCGCAGGGCGCTGTCGGTGAAGGCGACGTCGGCCCGGGTGAGCCCGTGCCGCGGCAGGAGTTTGGGCACCAGATGACGCTTGCCGATGTGCAGTTTTTCCTCGATGATATAGCCGGACAGACTGATGACCTCCATGCGGTCCAGCAGCGCGCCGGGGATGGTATCCGGGACGTTGGCCGTGGCGATGAACAGCACCTTCGAGAGGTCGTAGGGCACGTCGAGATAGTGGTCCCTGAAAGAGTTATTCTGCTCGGGATCAAGAACCTCGAGCAGAGCCGAGGCGGGGTCGCCCTGGAATGAGGTCGCCAGCTTGTCGATCTCGTCAAGCATGATGACCGGGTTGGCGGTGCCGCAGGTCTTGATCGCCTGGATGACTTTGCCGGGCAGCGCCCCGATGTAGGTCCGCCGGTGGCCCTTGATCTCTGCCTCGTCACGCATGCCGCCCAGCGAAAAACGGAAGAACTTGCGGCCGAGGGCCTCCGCCACGCCGCGGCCGAGGGAGGTCTTGCCGACACCCGGCGGACCGACCAGGCAGAGGATGGAACCCTCGATGGAGCCCCTCAACTTGGCGACGCCAATGAACTCGAGGATGCGCTTCTTGACGTCCTCGAGGCCGTAGTGGTCACGGTTCAGGATGCGCCGTCCGCGGGCGACATCGAGGACATCCGCGCTGTATTCCCCCCAGGGCAGCCCGGTAAGCCAGTCGAGGTAGTTGCGTGAGACGGCGAACTCGGGTGACTGCGGGCTGATGATCTTGAGCTTGTCGATCTCCTCGGTGATGCGGCTGCGGGCCTCGTCGGGAAGCGCGGCGCCGAGCTGTTCAACGCGCTTCTGGTAGCGCTCGATTTCCTCGGTCTTCTCATCCTTCTCCAGGCCCAGTTCCTGCTTGATCGCCTTGAGTTGCTCGCGCAGGAAGAACTCGCGCTGCTGCTGGGTGATGCGCTCTTCGATCTGGTGCGTGATCTTCTCCTTGAGCGCATTGAGGTCCAATTCCTTGCGCAGGAGAAAGAGGGCCTTTTCGAGGCGCAGGCGGACGTCCAGGCATTCGAGCACGTCCTGCAATTCCTGACGAGAGGACGAGGTCATGGTCACGGAGAAATCCGCCAGTCGGCCGGGGTCGCCCCAGTCCGAGCGCGACAGCAGCATCTTGATCTCTTCGCTGAAGAGGGGATTGTGGCTGATGAGTTCACGCAGGGTGCTGATGATGCCGAGCCCGAGAGCCTTGACATCCTCATCGAGTGCGAGCAGGTCCTGCGGGTAGACGACTTGGGCAATGAGCTTGTGGTCGCGTTCGACCGCCTTGAGGATCTCGAAACGCTTCTGGCCCTGGCAGAGTGCCTGGACCGCGCCCTCGGGGCTTTCCTCGAAGCGCAGGATACGCACGGCGGTGCCGATGCGGTAGAGGCGACGCGAGGGCGCCGCCGCGTCGACCGCGGCCTGCTCGTCCTTGGTTAGCACAAAGCCGACGATGCGTTCAGGCACTTGCTCGACGACCAGCTTGAGAGTGTCCGCCTCCCGGCCGGGGCCCAGCATGAGCGGGAACATCAGGCCGGGAAAGACGGGCTTGGCGGCGGTCGGCACCAGGTAGATACGGTCGGGAAGCTCCTTGCTGGCCAGGACCAGGTTGGCGGCAACCGGCTCCGCCTCGTGAGGGGTGGGCTTCACGATCTCGGGCGTGATGAACTCCAGATCAGTCTTGCTACCTGCCATCGTATGATCACCCCTGCTTGAGGGCCTGAAGGAGTAGCGCCGGACAGTTCGTGCATACCTTACTCACGCCGAGCCCGGCGTAGTGGGCCAGCAGCTCGGGCTGGTCCATCGTCCAGATCATCACCCGAATGCCGTCCGCCTGGGCCGCGGCCACCAGCTCGGCGGAGACGGTCTCAAAGGCCGCATTCAGCCAGCCGAAGCGCTGCCGACGAGCGACCGGCAGTATCTCCGGCCCGTTGCCCAGGATGGCCAGCGGCACCGCCCCATCCGCTGCCCGAACACGTAACAGCGCCGCCTCAGCGAAAGAGGAGACCAGATGAGGCCCGACGGCGGGCCCATAGCGGCGCAATAACTCGACCAGCCGCTGCGGCGCCGCGCTGCCGGAAGCGAAGGCTTTGACCTCGACGTTGAGGCGGACGTTCCTGGGCGTGACAAAAGCTAGAACTTCCTCGAGGGTGGGAACCCGTTCGCCCGCGAACGTCTCGCCTTTCCAGCGCCCGCAATCCAGCCGACGCAAGGCACTGACCGTCAGCTCGGCGATGGCGCCCTTGCCGTCGGTGGTGCGGTCCACGGTGGAGTCGTGCATGACGACGAGTTCGCCGTCGCGCGACTCGTGGATGTCCAGCTCGATGGAGGGGGCGCCCAGGTCGACGGCGCGGCGGAAGGCCGCCATCGTATTCTCGGGGCAATCCGTGCTGGAGCCCCGGTGTGCCTCGATGATGATGTCCCGCAGGGGAGTTGCCATGGTGTACATCCCGTCTTGGGCACGTGGTGGTGCCAAGCTCTTATCCTACCCGACGCAGACCTAATGTAGGTGGCGTCAGCCGCCACGCCAGGCCCCGTTCGAGCCAGCCCGTGCGGGCGAGGCGCCCCCGTGCTATGGTGACAGCCGGTGCCGCCCGGCGGGCCGCATGGCCAAGCCGTCGGGCCCGTTCACACTGACGAGTCGCCCTCTCGCGACCGCGGCGGTGCGTGCGCTCCGGCGGCAGGAGGAGCAGACGCATGCACGGTGTTGAGGTCACCTTTCAGCCTGAGCGAACGCGGACTTATCTGGGCAGTCCGGCGCTGGTACGGGCTCCGGATGGGGCCTTGGTTGCCTCGCATGACTATTTCGGTCCAGGCTGCCCGCGCAATCACGAGCGCGAAGAGGCCCTGCTGAGCCTCTACCGTTCGTCGGACGAGGGGCGGTCATGGACCCGTATCACCCACGTGATGAATGCGTACTGGAGCAGCCTGTTTGTCCATCGCGGCGCGCTCTACCTGTTCGGCGTCAGCCAGCAGTATGGCTCGATCGTCATCCGTCGCAGTGACGACAGTGGCTTCACCTGGACGCACCCCGCCGACGACCGTACCGGGTTGCTTTTTCGGGGCGGCTATTACCATGAGAACCCGAACTATCATTGCGCCCCGATGCCGGTGCTCTGCTGGAACGGGCGCCTCTACCGAGCTTTCGAGGACTGCGAGAACGCGGTCTGGGGTCGCGGCTTCAAGAGTGTGGTGCTGTCCGCCCCGGAAGCTGCCGATCTGCTCGACGCCCGCCACTGGACCATGACTCCGCCCCTCGCCTTTGACCCCGGCTGGTTGCCGGCTTCCTGGCCGAAACTCGCGTGCCCCGGCTGGCTCGAGGGCAACGTCGTTGCCGATCCGCAGGGCGGGCTGTGGAACATCCTGCGCTTCCACTCGGCCCCCCTGGCCGACAAGGCGGCCATGGTGCGCATCCTGGACCACGGCCGAAGCCTCGCCTTCGACCCCAGCAGCGGCTTCATCGACTTCCCCGGCGGCATGACCAAGTTTACCATCCGGCGCGATCCGCTCAGTGGTCGCTATCTGACGCTCTGCAACAACAACACCGACCCCGGCGCCCCGGCCCAGCGCAATGTCCTCTCCCTGGCGGTCTCGGACGACCTGCGCTCATGGCGCGTCGTCGCCCGCCTGCTCGAAGATGATACCGGCTTGCCCTGGGACCTCTCCCTGAAGCTGACCGGGTTTCAGTACGTCGATTGGCAGTTCGATGGCGAGGACCTGATCTATCTCGTCCGCACCGCCTACCGCGGTGCCCACAACTTCCACGATGCCAACCGCATGGTGTTTCACCGCTTGTCGGCGTTCCGGCGCTACACGGGCTGCGTCTGAGAAGCTGTAAAGAAATCGCCGCCACCAACGACATCAATTCCGTCGGCCCGCATTTTCTCACAGCCAGGGATTGCAGACTGCGGATACCGCGAACCCGCCCGCAAGGGGCCGGGCATCGCGGGCTCCAGGGCGGCAGGCGAGTCTTGCAGACGCCTGCCAGATTTGGTGACCTGTGCAATAAGGATGGGCCGAGGTATTCAGCCCCGAAGGGGCGCTTTGGGCGCTCAGAGCAACGCCCTGGGTACCCGTCCACAGCGCGGATTGAGCCCTGAAGGGGCGGCCTATGCGACCTCAGCGCGAACCTACGGCAGATAGCTCGCCCCTACAGGGATCAAATCCATAACTATCCTATTCCCAGGGCGTTGCC
>CAIZKT010000680.1:0-15526 GCA_903933565.1 uncultured Victivallales bacterium
CGAGATCTACACCAGGACGTACACTCTTTCCCTACACGCGCTCTTCCGATCTGGCTACGTGCCCCGCGCCAGCACCTGCGGCATGGGAGCGCCCTACTTCCCCTTTTACATCAGCCCGACCGATTACCGGTTTCCGAGCCAGGACGGGCCGACCGCAGCTATCGCCTGCGTGTTCGACTTCGTGGGTAGTTGGCACTTCCACGGCCCGATCGGGTTTCACCGGCCAAGCGCCAAGGGGAGCTGGGAACGCGCCCGGTTCTATATCGATCTGGCGGCGCAGGAGGCTGTCCTCACCGCCCGGAACAGCGGGACGCACAACCTCATCACGACCCTGGTGAACTTCGAAAGCCCGAGCGCCTGGGGAAGCTCGCCCTATCAAGTCATCTGGGATGAGGAGCGCGGCCAGGAGTTCTTTGCCAAGTACATGCATCTCCTGGCCTTTGAGCACACGCGGCGCTGGCCCATCGTTTTCGCGCGCGCCGCCGACTACGCCGACTACTTCCGGGCCCATTACCGCGAGATGCCGCGCCGGATCGTGAGTTCCATCACGCATGACCTGGAGTATGACCGCTTCTGGACCGACGAATGGCATGAGCGGCGCCTCACCTCGACCGGCTATGTGCCAGTCAACCAATCTCTGCGCGCCTTTCGTCAAGCGCGTGTCATGCCTCAGTACAACCTGCCGATGTCCCTCGAGTTCATCAACTACAACGACAACCGGCGAAGCTGCCGCTTCGAATACGCCTGTCCGAAGCCGGTCCACTATTACGATCTGACCGGCACGACGCCATGGCCGCCCCAGCCCCCGGAGGTGGAGCTTCCAGACCCCGACGTCACCCTATCGGTCAAGGCCAGCCGCGAGCACTACGAGGTCACCTATGCTCTGACGGGCGACGCCCGCTTTTCGGACTACCTGCTGGCCATCTGGGATATTCCGCGGGAGTATCGTGGTTGCCATCTTGAGACCAACGCCAAGGAGTTCATCTGGATCGACAACACCGACGGCAACTGCCGGGGAATTGTGCGTTTCGACCTGGAGCCCAATGGCACCATTACGGTCCGCTGGCAGCGCTGACGTCAAACGGGGTGGGCATGAAGAGGAGATCGAGGTGAGAACGCCACTCAGGACCGGGTCGTTGGCACGTCCTCTATTCCCCTGGTTCGTCAGCGCGGTGGCGCTGGCCTGCGGGGTGTCTGTCCGTGCCGCGTCTGAACTTCTGGACGAGCACACCATCGCCCTCTACGACTTCCGAGGCGCCCCGGATCGGGCGCTGGAGGATCTTTGCGGGCAAGGCGCCATGGACCTCGAGGGCGACGCGCCCGCCGCGCTCGCCCCGGGCGCTGGCATCATCCTGGATGGCCAGACGCGCCTGCAAGGACCGTTGCTCATCAGCCCGCCCGACCCGCAGGGCAAGTGCGCCGTGGATCCGTGCCAGGGTACGGTCGCGGGGCTGGATGGGCGTCGGCAAGCGCCTGCCACAAGGCTACACCGTGGAGATCCGCATCCCGCTCACCCAGGCCAACTTCCCGGATTTCCGTCCCGAGCCGGGCGCGGTCTTCGGTCTTGATCTTGCCCTTGACGACGCGGACCAGGGCGGTGAGCGCAAGACGCAGATGGTCTGGCAAGGCTCCTCCGAGAACTGTCGCGATACCAGCCTGTTTGCCAGACTCAGATTCTGATGCAGCCCACCCACGGCCACCGCCAGCGTTGCCCCGGGCGGTGGCCGCACCTACCGGCGGCTCTTGCAGAACCCTCGGCTCACCAGCATCCTGCCTGGAGCTGACGGTCCACGTCGGCATTGCCGGGGCTTCCGCCGTCTCGGGGGTCTGGCCGACGGGGGATACCGCGAACCCGCCCGGGACGGGCGCTGGCATCGCGGGCTCCAGGGCGACAAGCGGGGTTCTGCAAGGGCCTCCCCGGAATGAAACGTCAGAGCCGGGACGCGCCAAGTACGTAGTAGAGGCTTTAGCCGCTGACACCGATGGCCACGGGCTTCATCACGCCGACCTCGCTCTGCCCTGCCTACTTCAGCCGTTCCAGCATCTCGCCAATCTCGATGCGGACGGTGTCGGCAAGGGTACGGTCCTTGGGTTCGCGCCAGCGGAGATTGTCAGCCCTTGCGGTCTCGAGGACGCGGCCCGGAGCCGCCGCCAACAGCGCCCGAGCCGCCGGCAGCAGCGCCTGCTGGGGAGTTGCCTTTTCGACCTCGGCAATCCTCCGGCGCAACCAGGTCAGATACTCGAAGTCACCGACGCTCTCGCGAATGGCTTCCATGTGCTTGCCGGCAGTGATCGAGTCCGGGCCCACAAAGGCCGGAGCGTAGGCGGTACGCACGGCCGTGTAGGCATTCCAGGGGTTGCCACCACCGGTATCACCAAAGGCCCAGAAAAACGAGCTCTCGGCCCCGTACTCGAAGCAGGTCCAGGCCTGTAAGCGGTGGTAACTGTAGGGGTCCAGCAGGAAGGCCGGACCGCTGCACGAGTAGAAGTCGAGACGCCGTCCGGCGGCCTGCTGCGCCTTGAAAAAGTCAGCAAACGGCTTGCCGGCCTCCAGCAGCATGGGACGGTGCGGGCACAGCACATCGCTGATCGCCATCATCTCGGGGAGGGCCTTGTCGGGCTCCTTGTAAGTCGGGTCTTCCCAGATCACCACGGCAGGCTCGGCGGCCTGAATAACCTGCGCCCACGCCACGATCACCCGATCCTGCTCCTGCCGGTTCGGTTCGTCCACCAGCAACAGGACCAGTTGCTCTGGCTGGATGTCCTTGGAGCGCAGGTACTGCACCCAGAAACGAATCCAGCTCACCACCCGGGGGGCGAACGTGGGATCGCCGATCTTCGCGTCGCCGATGGTGTTGCCGACGGAGTTGTAGACGCAGTAGCGACGCGCCTTGGGCCAGCGTCCGATCCAGGTGTCAAAACGGCTGGTATCCGGGGTCTTGGTGAACTGCCCATCTGGGCCGAAGCTGCCGAAGGGCATGACCGCCCCCGTGCCCCACGGCGAGTCGACGTAACGCTCCTGCAGGTGGGCGATCAACGCCTCCCGGTTCTTCAGCGTAACCCCATACTGGCTGTCGCTGTCGGTGTAGTCCCAACCGCCCACGTGCAGGGCTGGCTGCGCCGGGAAATCCAGGTCGAACACCCGCAAGGTCACCGGCACGCTCAGCGCCGCCACCCCTTCGCCAGACAGGTTCAATTGACCCGCGTGGGTTCCCGCCGGAGTCTTGACCGGTCGGAAGGTGAAGTACACCTGCCGCGTCATGCCCGCGGGCACCGTGAGCTCGTACCCCGCGGCAGTCGGCGCGAGCACCGGCAACGCCGCCGCCACCGGCGTGCCTTCGTAGGTGTCGGTCCAAGGCACTTCGTGAACCGTCAAGTCCGCGGCCGCCGACCCGTCCGAAAACCCGGCGAAGGCCAGCTTCAGCCGCAGAGGTTTCGCGGTGCTGTTCGTCAGGTTCACCGCCCCGGCCCGCGTTTCGCCACGCATGGCGGCGATGCGGACCGCGGCGGCCGGAGCCTTCTCCGGCAGGTCGGCCGGCTGCAAGAAGTCCCACGGGTTGGCGCCCCAGGCGGTCAATGGCGCAACGCCCTTGGCCGCCCGCGCGGCGCCGTAGAGGGCGTACACTCGAGCATGCAGCTCGTTCAGCGGGAAGACGCTGCTGAAGCCGGCGGCCTCCAATTGCGGCACCACGTCGAGGCCCTTCTCGATGGCCGAGATTTCCGCCTTGAGAGTGGTCAGCACTGGCGCTTCCAGGTCGGCCGCGAGCACGCTGGCCCGCGCCGCCTCGAGGTCGTAGCCGATGCGGCGCTTGACGGCAGCATTGAACTGATTGTCCTGGAAGTACTCCATCGGGTAGCGGATCTCCTTGCCGACCATTGGCAGGTTGGTCCACTCCGCCTCGCCCCGGAACACCTCGATCTCGTCGATGAAACAGTACGGCCCGGCTGGATCTATGAGCAGCTTCACGTAGCGCCCATGTGCCTTCATCTCATCCGCCACGTACCGATGCACGCCGTATTTTCCCACCGGCGGAACCCCGCGTTTTAGGCTCAGTGTCACCAGATCGCCCAAGGCATAGTAGCTGCGCCCGTCAACGCTGATCAGGGCCATAACGCTGGCCGGAAACTCGACCGTCGCGACGCCGGCTGCGGTGTTGTACGACAGCCCCCGCACCGGCACATCCGCGCCGAGATCCAAGGTGATCGCCACCGGCCGCGCATTCTGCCAACCGACGGTGGTCTTCTGCGTCCAGAAGTAGCCCATGGTGTAGATCCCATCCGTGAGCTGCACCTTGTCGTCGCGGTCCGTACAGAGGGAGTAGTTCGGCAGCGGTTCGACGGTGTAGGAGCAGCCCTTGGCAATGTTCTCATGGGCCGCGTCGGCCGGCGCCCCGGCGCTGGCGGCGGCTTCCGCGACCGTGAGGACCTGAACATCATCCAGGCCCGCCGTACCGGCCGGCGTGGCGGTGCCGGTCGCGTGCCTGCCATCGGCCCACAGTTCGACCACCGCCTGGGTGGCGGCGCCCGAGGCAAACCTCACCGAGACCCCCTGCCAGCGGGTCGCTGCCGCTTGGGGCGGACAGGCCAGTCGGGCGAGTTCCTTATCCCCGGCCATAATCCGTACCAGCGGTCGCAGCACCCCGTCGGTCTTCAGTGCCGCCTTGAGGACGTAGTCCGTGTTCGCGCTGAGGGTGATCGCCTGCGTCGCTGGCTTGCCGACCAGCAGCGTCCTGGGAGCACAGCGTAGTGACCATTGGTCCGTGGCGCCGTCTTCGTTCGTATGGACCCAGCCGGCCTCCGCCGGTACCACCCAGGCAGTCGGCCACGCCGCCTGATCTCCCTGCGCTTTGGCGAAATCTCCGTTCACCAGCAGGGGCGCTCCCCGCACCGCAAACGCCGCCGCCACCAGTGCCGCCGCCAACCGTCGCGTAACCATACTGTGTCCTCCTTGGGTGTGACCTTGAAACGTTACCGGCTCAGGGGGGGAAATCAATCCCGGCGCACGGCAATCCCCTACGGCTTTGCTGGCCCGGCGTAGACCACCTTATACTGGCGCCCATTGGTCTTGGGGTCGCTGTTGTCTGAAGTGGCGAAGTAGACCTTGTTGCCGCCCCAGTGGCTGTAGCGGCCGCGGCCCTCTTTGCGGATTTCGGCGTGGGCGCAGTGTGGGGGTCCCAGGGGCTTACCATCCTCTAGCAGAATGAGGTCGGAATGCCCGCCGAACTGGTCACTGGGGCAGCCGTAGGCAAAGCTGCCGATGTAGAGGAAGCCGATCTCGTGGCCCATCGCGGTAGGCGCTAGCACCTCTTCGAAAGGCGCCACCTGCGGGTTCGTCCGTGGCGAGGCCCAGACGGCCGCCTCGTCCATTCCGGCCCGCCGTAGGGCGGCAAGCGCGTAGGGCAACGGCACCAGATCGTGGATCGAGGCCGTGTAGATGTTGTTGACATGCCATGCGCGGGCAGTATCGACCATATCCGCAAAGCCGAGCCTGCGGAGGGACGCAAGCGGATCGGGCAACACCTGCACATCCGTTGGAATGAGCAGACGCTGCAGCAAAGCGGCGGTCATCGCGGCGTAACGCTGATCGCCGGTCTGCTGGTAGGCTAACGCGGTGACGATGGTCGGCAGGTAGTCCACCTGTCCCCAGGTCGACAGGCTCTTGGCCTCGATGCTGTCCGCGGCCTTGATGATGGCGGCCCCGAGCGTGGCGGCGTCCTCCGGCGGGGCGCTGTAGAGATAGTACAGCAAGCTGACGCTGGTGTTGGCGACGAAGCGGAAGTGGGCAGGGGTGGCAAAGGGCCAACCTTGGCCGGCCGCCTGGGTCAGTTCCGCCGCCATGAACTCGTCCGCCTTGGCCTTCATCCTGGAGTCCCCGGTGATCTCCCAGGTGCGGATCAGGCCGCCGATGCGATCCTCGTTCTCGCTGAGTGCGCCGTCCATGTGGTAGCGGGCGTACTCCAGCACCACGTCTAGCGTGCGTTCGTCGCCGGTCAGGAGGTAGTAAGTGAGCGCGCCATGCGTGGCGGTACCATAGCCGCGCACCCCGTTTCCCCAGTGCTGCTGGTCGTGGCGGTGACCGCCCCCAACCTGGCCCGGTTCCGCGGCGCAATAGTGGCAGGTGTCCACCTCCGTAACATGCCGGCACATGGCCTCGGCGGTGCGGAACGCCTCGTAGTCGCCGGTGCGCAGGTACTGCACGAAGAGGGCCTGCGTCAGGGTGCTGTCGTTGCAGAGCCAGCCGACATAACCTCGGCTGCACCAGCCTTTTTCAGAGATGTACCCATAGTGGCTGGGAGTCGCATAGCCGTGGAAGAGCGTGTCGCCGTAGTCGATCATACCGTCCCAGTGGAAAGCGCGTTGGTTCTGCCGGATCCACTCCAGGTCCACATTCTGGCGGGCTTCGAGCCGAGGGTAGCGCACCGGATCGGCAACGGCAAAGGGTCCGAAGACGCCGGTGGCCGCATAGTAGTCCGGGGCGCACTCCAGGAGCACTGGCGCATTCAGCCTCGCCACCATCTCCGCCCCCGTCTCGGCGCTCGTCGGTCCGAAGCGCAACGCCAGCTCATGGGTCACCGCGACTCCCTCACCGCCGTAGGGCCACAGGCTCAGATCGTAGTGGGAGACGTTGTCGATCTCGTCGCTGCGCCGCCGCAGATCCAAGACCTTCCCCCCGCGCTCTGGCCACAGGTAGAAGGTAAGCGCCTCCCGCTCGATCCGTAACTCCTTGGGGTGCATCTGCCAGAAGTTGCGCACCCCAAGCTCCATGGCGGCGCGGCCATCGGCCACTCGAGCCCACCCGGCCGCCTCCTTGCCGGCGGCGAGCGTGGCTTCGCCCTGGACCACGGCATAGGTCACCGTCTTGTCCTGCGTATACGGCGCCAGGTGGTAGAGCTTCTCGGGACCGGTCTCGAAGAGACTGAGCCCCGTGTCGGCGGCCAACGCCCCAGTGTGGGGCCGCTCTCCTCCCAGCGCCCAGGTCGCCGCACCCTCGGCCGTACGCGGAAAGCGCAGAAACAGGGCCCGGATGAAGTCCTCCTTGGGCTTGCCGGCATAGACAACGGTCGGCAGAATACGCAACTCGGTGCTGCCGGCGCAGGCATGAACCCGAATCACATACTGAATCAGCCTGCGGCCATCCTGGTTACATAGCCAACCGCTTAGCTTGACCACGGCGCGGAGGTCGTTCGCGCTCTCGACCTCGGCGCGATAGTCCCCCGCCGTGCTGGCCGTAAAGCGCTCACGGACGCCACCGCCGGCATCCCGCAGCCAGTTCTCCTCCTGCGGGGGTCCCGGTGGCTGGTGCTCGATCTCAGCGACGAACTCGCCCGGGGTCGCGACGACCTGCGTCTCGGTCCGGCCATCACAGTCGAGGTCGACCCAGGCCGCACTCGGCAGGCCGAAGGCTGTCTTCGCAAAAGCAAAACGCGCCGGGCCGCAGTCCAAGGTGATGCCGACGGCGTCCTCGTTCACGCTCACCCGCGCGGCGGCCGGCGCGGCCACGGCTCCGGGCTCGAGTTGCAGACGGATGGAGCCGTTGGTCGGCACGTCCACCTGCGTATCGACCAGCAACCACTTGACACTGCCATCGTACCAGCGAGCCAGCGGGCGCACCCGGCAGGGCAGCTCGGCACCGGCCTCCGTACGCAAACGAGCCGTGGCGCACTCCCGGAGCACGCCCCGGGCAAAGGGTACCCCGCCGCGTACCGGCGCATTCTGCCGCACCACCCCGGCGTGGTCAACGACCGTCAGTTCGACCGGGGACAGGGCCACGCTCAGTAGCGGCAGCATAGCCACCATCGTACCCCCCCTGACGACAGTGCCTATCCCCATGCTCGTGTCCTCCCATGACCTCTGACTCTCGTCTCCACAAACAAAACGCGGCCGCGACCCCTATCGGCTCGCGGCCGCGTTGCAGAACCACCGGCGCGACGGGCTCAGTCCCCGGCGGTGACGGTCCAGATGCCGCGCGCCACGCCGCCGGTGGCATTGCGCTGCATGCCCGCCTCAGAACGCCACTCTGCGTGCCAGTCACAAAACAGCGCGTTGGCGCCCAGCCGGTGTCGCAGCGAGAGCGCCAAGCCACTTCCCGCCGAGGTGATGAAGCCGTCGGACGGCCAGATGCCGGGCGGCGAAGAGACGACACAGTTGCTGTCCGCCATGGCCAGCGAGTTGACGGGATCCACGACTTGTGACAGCGGCCGGTTGCCAGGCACCGCCCAGGCGGTGAGATACCAGGCGCCAACCGTCGTGTTCCCCCAGGGCGGACCATAACCGCTGCGCAGCCGCCAACCGCCGCAGGTAGCACAGAGTGAACCGCTGACGCCCGCGTCGGCCAGGGAGTTTGCCGTCCCCTGCAAGCCGGTGTAGGATGGGCAGATGAAGCACTTGAGGTTCTTGACGTACGTGGCCAGCAGATAGGGAACCCAGACCGTTCCGACGGGATAGGTAATGGAATTGGGCGCGACGTACTCCGCGTTGTCGTCGGCATACATGGCGTAGCTCAAACCGATCTGCTTCAGGTTGCTGGTGCAACTTGCGGAACGGGCCTTCTCCCGCGCCTGAGCCAGGGCCGGCAAGAGCATGGCCGCCAGAATCGCGATGATCGCAATGACCACCAGCAATTCGATCAGGGTGAATGCTCGCTTTCTCGCGATGGCCATACGTTCTCTCCCGATGTTGGACACTTCCCGCGGTGCCATGACAGCCTGACACAACCAACCGTAAATCGCTGGCCACGTTAGCCGTCGCAGGCGCAAAAGGCAACCCTACCAATAGGTTACTTCACGGCGCTCCGGTAAAGCCCAACCGGGCTGTCAACCGGTGGCGCTTTGGCGGCCCGCGGCCAGGGCGGTTCAAAATGCCGAGATACCAGGCAGGCGTTACCTCGACGAGGCTCCGCCCGGCGCCAGCCTCATCACCGGGGCTTGCAGACCAACTCGACCACCCTCAGGTCAAAGAAATCCTGGGTGTGGGCGGCCCGGATCACCACGGCGGAGTCAGCCCCCCGACCGCTGCCACCGATGGCCATGACCTCGGTGCCTGGCGCCACCAGGCCCGCATCGACCGCCATGCAACTAACTTCCGCCGCGACCTTGACGCCCTCGCTGAACGCCTTCAGGGTCAAGGCGATGATCTCATCGACCTGGACCGCCCCCAGCTTCCTCTTTACCGCCCGCCCCAGCATGCCAAAGGCGTGCCCGGAAAAGACCAGACGCGCACCCGCCGCCTCGAGCGTCTGACGCTGCGTGGCGTCGAGCTTCTCCGGGTAGATGCCGTTGACCACGATCACGTTGAAGCCCGCGAACAGCGTCGCGGCCCGGGCGCCGGTGGCGCCCGAGGTCGAGGCGACGACGATGTCGCGCAGGCCCAACTGCACCGCCCGCTCCATGGCCAAGGCCAGCGTGGCGTCGGTGTTCTCGGGACCACCCTTGGCGAAGTAGACTGTCTTGGTCTCTGGCAAACTCATCTTGCTGTACCCCTCTTGTTGGGAGTCATGCGTGGCCCACAACCCCGCGACACATGACGACACACCCTGCGACAACGAACCCACCTGCCGGAGCCCGGCCCGCAACCGTCACTACGGCACCTTACATGCGCATCGCCTCAGGTTCGAGTGCGTCGTCATTCGACCTCCGTTATCCGTACACAACCCGCCGCGAACACCGATCCGACGCTGCGAGGGTTTCAGGGGCGTGCCTCCCCCGCCAGCACCCCGATCTCGCGCAACCACAGGATGCCGGGACGATGTGCCGGACCACCCTTGGCGTCCTGCTCAAGTCGCAGCGCGGTGGCCTCGATCGCCTCCCAGGTGATGCGGTCGCAACTCCGGGTCCGCTCATCCTCAATGACGGCGACCTGGCGCGGACCGGCCGCGGTCTGCGCCAGCACCCGAAAACGCCGCGCGGCGTAGGTCCGCCCAGCCTCGACGTTCCAATAGATCAGCATCCCCTTGACGCGACGCGGAGCGGCGAACTCCAGGCTCACCCAGTGCGGCTCGGAGTGGTCCGCCGAAGCCCAGGCGCGGCGCGCCCAGGGCAGCCCCTCCACCGCCACCACACCGTCGGTGAGCACTGCCGAGTCGTAACCTGAGTAGCTTGAGTCGACCCTGCAAGCCGCCACCGCCACGCGGTCCTCTGGCGCCGGGAGCGCGGGCTCATCCAGAAAACTTGCCTCCGCCGCGGCTAGCACGATATCGCGCTCGTCCTGCACCTCCACTTGCAGCACACGCGCCAGGCCGTCCAGAGCTGCCGGTATGGCCACCTCGACTGAGCCCGCGCCGGGGGCCACGGGGACGCTCTCCGGCACTCCGGGCCGCGCTGGCGTCACCCGTACCTTGACCAGCAGTTTCCCGCCGGGCGCCGCCGCGATACCCAGGCGGAAAAGGCGCGAGCCCGCCTCCGCACCCCGATCCTCCAGCTTCAACACGGCACCCGCCAAGACCTCTTGGGAGGTGGCTCGCTCAAACCGAAATGGCGTCATGCCGGGAAGCGTGGCGCTAAACACGGCCCGCACGGTATAGCTGCCGGTTCCCGGCGCCTGGAAGCGCTCCGCAACAGGTGCCGCGCCGAGTTGCGGCTCCAGGCTGGGGACCACCGGCCGCCCGAGGGTCCGCGTCAGGCCGAGGCAGACGATGCCCTTTGCCGTCTCCGGCGTAACCGGCCGCAGGCTCATCTCCGCCCCGGCACGAGCGCTGTGATCCCCCTCGAATCCGGTCGCCAAAGCCCCCGCCTGGAACAGCGCGAGAGCCTCCACCGCCTGACGGGCCTGCAGCACCTCGCGCCGCTGACTGAGCGCGTAGAGATCCCCCTCCTTCGTCGGGATGCCCTCCAGCGCCGCCCCCAGCGCCTGCCGAACCCGCTCCAAGGCTTCCAGCGTGGTCCCGCTGTCAGGCACGCCGACAAGGCACTGGACCGCAGCCTCGAGCGCGGGCAGAGCCGACGCGGTACCCCGCACTCGCGTTGCCGCCAGCACATGCTCTCTCGCCCGCCCCAGCAGCCAGGCCGCAACCGCATTCCGAGGCAGCAACCGCACCAGGGCCAGAGCCGGCGGCGCGTCGGCCAAATCGAGGTCGCACCCCGCCGGGGTCAGTCGCAGAGGGCGTTGTGCCAGCCACACCGGGTCGATGGCCACCGCCTCCGGCCCGACCTCGCGCAGCACCTCAGAGGCCACAGACAGCACCGCCGAGTCCCCCGGCAGACGCCGCACACTGAACGCGGTTGCCGCAGCGTGGCCGAAACGCTCCGCCCGCGCCCCGCTGCACCCAGGCGTCGGCTGCCACCCCGCCGCGGCCAATTCCCGGATGGCCGGCAGGTAAGCGTGCGTCACGTCGCCGTACTCCGCGTAGGCCCGCTGCACAAACCGGCCCGTCGAGGGCAACTCTCCCCAGAACGCTGCATTCAGGTGAAAGTCCTCCGCCAGCACCCGCTGATCAAGGCCGTGCAGATTCATGAAGTTCATGAGCAACAATGGCTTCCGGTACGAACAGGCGCGGTAGAAGAAGAGATCGTCTTCGCTGCGGTACTGACTGCTCTCGATGCCGGGTACGTCCGAGACCAGGTACAGCGGAAAAGCCTCATGGCTGCAGTGGATATTGGTAAAAATCAGCTTGCCGAGCGGGTGGGAAAGCCGCTGCAGCGCCGCCAGGTAGTCCCGCATCCCATACAAGCCGGACGCCGCAACCTGGTGCGAACCCGGGTAGTAGGTGAAGGGCACGTCGTTGGCGAGCCAGTGCTCGCGCCGCGTATTCAGCACCGTCGAGCACCAGGCCGAGACCGAGTCGATGTAGGCGCCCTCGAGCGCTGGATAGTCCTGAAACAGCCGATCGAAGTAGCGCAGTTCCGTGCCTGCCACGCTGGGATGCTCGAGGCTATCAGGCAGGTCCGGGTCAACGTTCAGGGTGAAACGCAGCAGGTTCATGGGGATGGCCGGGCCGACGTCAGCACTGAGGTTGTCCGTGATCGAAACCACCCTCTGCCCGGCCGCATCGGTACACACGTTATCCCCCAGGAAACCGAGATCGAGACGCGACGAGATCGTCTCGAAGCCAGGGTTGGTGAGCCAGTTGCTTTCCGGCTGGGCGATGGGGCCGATACACAGATCGTCGAACCAGGCCGTGCCCGTATGCGCCCCGCGCAGCAGGGCATAGACGCGCAGCTCGGCTACCGGCTTGACCGGCGTCACCGCCAGCTCCGCCGCGGCCCAGTCGTGGGTGCCGGTCGCAAAGCTCGCGCATTGGCCAAACAGGTAGCTGCCATCGGCATAGCAGACGTCGACGTAGATCGCATAGTTGGAGTCCCGCTCTCCGCTCACCCCTTCAGCCCGGCTCCAGCCTCGGATCAAGAATGGCTCAGTGATGGCCTTCTCAAACCGCCGCGACTGCCGTACCCCCAGCCACTGACCTGGAGTCTCCGCCCGGACCCGCAACGAGGCCCCGCCGCCGTGCCTGACCTCCCAGTCCAGATCTGCCTGCTGCATCGGCTCCCAGCCCGTCGCCACCTTCTGGCTCTCCAGTTCGGCCAGACGCGCCGCCGCCTCCGCGTAGGTCTTCGGAAGCTGACTGCCAGGTAAGGTCACCGTCAGCGAGGACGACTCACGATACGGAAACGTCCCCAGCCCACGCGCCTCATCCTCGGCAAACTCGCTGGGACCGCCTTCATGATAGTAGAAGTGCTGAGGGTTGGGCAGATCCGGCGTCGGGGCCGCGAAAAACCAGCCGCCAAAGGACGTGGCTCGCACCGTGAAGGGCTCCGGAAACAGCTCGTAGTAACGCGCCAGGGCTGCCCGAAAGTGCCACCGCGGATCGGTCCGGTAAAGCACCACGGTGAACGGCGCCCGCATCCGCAAAGCCGGCGCTCCAGCCGGGGTAAAGCCGAAGGGAAAGCGCAGTTCCACGCCACCAGCGATTTCACTGAAGGAGCAGACCGCCAGCGCCTGCGGCGGCAGCGCCAGCGCCAGGACATCCTGCCCGCCAACCCGCAGGCTGACCAAAGGCAGCTTGCTCAGCAACGCCCGCGGCAGCAGCAGCGGCTCCGTCGCCATGCTCCCCGATGGCAGCGTGCAGCCCTCCACCCGCACCACCAGGTCCGCGGCGCAGTCCTCCTCGCCCTCGGCACTGACCTGCCCGCACATCTCGAGGTATCCCGCCCGCGCCGTCCAGGCGCCGCTGACGCCGAAACCACCCGGCACCAGAGCCAACGCCTGCGGCCTGCGCACCTCGAAGCGTATCCCGACACCGGGCAGCACTTGACCGTCCAGGCTCAGTTGCCGCGCGCCGCCCGTAGCCTCATCCCCCAACTCGACTGACAGCCCGTCCCCACTGCGCACCTCCACGGCGCACAACCCGGCTCCCAGACACGCCAGCAGACCGGCCAGCAACCACGGCGCGCGCTGACCACGTCGCCGCCACGCCGCCGCCGAGAGGCCACCGCCCAGGTTCCACAAGCGCGTTAGCACACGTCCTCTCCCTAAAGAAAAGGGCCTGATCCCGCCCTCGGAATCAGGCCCGGCACGCCAGCGTGTCCGCCAGTTCAGCGGTTCTTCGCCTCAAACTCGTTCATGAAGTCGATCAGGCTGCTCACCCCTTCCATGGGCATGGCATTGTAGATGCTAGCACGCATGCCACCCACATTGCGATGCCCCTTCAGACCGATCAGACCTGCCTTCTTCGCCTCGGCGCCAAACTTCTCCTCGAGTGCCTCCGTGGGCAGCCGGAAGGTGACGTTCATGCGCGAACGGTCGGCGGCTTCGGCCGTACCGCGGTAGAAATCGGAAACATCGATGGCGTTGTAGAGAGTATCGGACTTGGCCTCGTTGATCCTCTGGATTGCCGGCAGGCCGCCGAGCTTGATCAACCAGTCGGTCACCAGCCGCACCATGTAGATCGCGATGCAGGGCGGCGTGTTGTACAGCGACTCCTTGTCGATGTGCGTCGAATACTTCAACATCGTGGGCACCTTCGCCCCCGCACGCGCCGCTAGCTCCTTCTTCATGATCACCACCGTCACCCCGGCCGGACCGAGGTTCTTCTGCGCCCCGGCGAAGATCATGGCAAACTTACTCACATCGACCACGCACGACATGATGTCGCTGGACATGTCCGCAATCAAGGGCACGCTGCCGGCATCGGGGTAGAACCGGTACTCCGTTCCCTCAATCGTGTTGTTGCTGCAAAGGTACAGGTAAGCCGCGTTCTGGTCGATCTGCCACTCCCCGACATCGCCGATGACCGTGAAGTTCGAGGCCTTGCCATCGTACACCAACTTGACGTCGCCAAACAGCTTCGCTTCCTTGATCGCGGCGTTGGACCACGAGCCCGTGTCCGCGTAGACCATCGGCTTGCCCGGCACCGCCAAGTTCATCGGAACCATGGCAAACTGCAGGCTGGCGCCACCCTGAAGAAACAGAACCGCGTAGTCCTCGGGAACCCCCATGAGCTTCCGAATGTTCGCTTCGGTCGCGTGGATAACCTCCTCAAACTCCTTGCTCCGATGACTGGCCTCGGCCAGACCGTAGCCCAGCCCGCGATAATCCACGAACTCCGCCGCCGCCTGTTCCATAACTTCCCGTGGCAGAACGGCCGGACCCGGATTGAAGTTGTACACCCGCTGAGTTGCCATGACGCATCTCCTCTTTTTGAAAAGCCCGGCAAAAACCTGATACGGAAGGTGGTGGACAACCCTGTCCGCCTCGTCTCCAGACAGCCAGGCACACCACCAGTAGCCAATCTCTGTCGCACTATACCTTCATCCACTTGCCGCCGCAACGGTAAGCGACTTTCCCCAGCGGTCGGCGGTGCCAGTAACCGATCCCCGGCGCGAAACGCCTACTGCGGCGGCCTGGCGCCCTTGCGCACCAAGTAGACGACCTCCCGCAGCATGAGTTCGCGCACCAGATGAATGACCCCCAGGCGCGCCTCTTCGGGTTTCAGTTCGAACTGCCGCGCCATGGCGTCCGCCGCCGCCGCCAGCCGAACCCCTGGCCGCGTGCCTTCGGTCAGCAGGAACTCGCCGTGGCGGTCCAGAACGACCTGGCGGTAGGGATTGAGCTTGAAAAAGCGCCCCAGGAACTGCTCGGCAGGATGCACCTGACGCCGCACCCGCACCACCAGTTCTCCGCTGTCCGCTCGCCGCATCTCGATGGACGGATGCGTGTGCATCTCGACATCCAAAGCGCTCTCGATGTCGAGATCCCGCGGCAACTCCCCACGCCCCCGGTCCGGCTTGGGGTAGAACGGCATGAAATCGGCAAGAAAGCCCATCGTCTCCAGCGTCCCCATGAGTCGCAGCGATACACGGCGGTATCAAGCTGACCGCCCTGGCACGGCCAGGTGTGTTGGCCGGACATCAATATAGCGTCACGCCCCAGGCGCGGCGGTGGAGCCCACCGCATGTCCACTTGATTCTGGAGAGGCGCCTGGCCTCAGGCGCGCGGTGGAGCCCACCGCATCTCCCGCGGATTCTGAAGAGGCGCCTGGCCTCAGGCGCGGCGGTGGAGCCCACCGCATCTCCAGCGGATTCTGAAGAGGCGC
>CAIZKT010000681.1:0-5061 GCA_903933565.1 uncultured Victivallales bacterium
TCCACCAGCCGTGAAACCAGTCCGACCATCTCATGCGACACGCCGAGTTTCTGCAACACCGGAATCTTCATGTGCCAGACTCCTCTGAAGAGTTGACCATGAAGTCATCATAAACGGTATTTCAGTAAATGCTAACTCCCTCAGCGCTGTAACCGGACATGAAGAGGGATTTCATCCCGGCTCGCGATTCATGCAGCCGGTTGGCCAGGTCGGGACCGCTCATCCCTGGCATGAGCACGTCGGAGATCAGCAGCTGGATCTCGCCGGCGTGCTGGCTGGCCAGGCGCAGCGCCTCCTCGGGTTCGGCCGCTGCCAGCACGGTGTAGCCCAGGGCTTCGAGGAACCGTTGCGTCGTCACGCGGATCGACTTCTCGTCGTCCACCAGCAGGATCGTCTCCGTGCCCCGAGGCCGCTCCACGGGGGCGGTCGCCGCCGCTGGCGCCCCGGGAGCGCCAGCCGCGCTGGGCAGGTAGATGCTGAAGGTCGTTCCCTGGCCCGGTTCGCTGCGCACGTCGAGGTGTCCGTGGTTTTGCTGGACGATGCCGTACACGGTGGCGAGCCCCATGCCGGTTCCCCGGCCCTGCGGCTGGGTCGTGAAGAACGGCTCGAAGAGGTGCCCGAGCACCTCCTTGTCCATGCCGCAGCCATTGTCGCTCACGGCGAGCCGCACGTGGGCTCCGGGGACAAGCCCCTCCCGCCGGGCGCAGTACGCCGCGTCGAGACTGACGTTGGTCGTCGCGATGGTGACCCTGCCAACCCCCTTGATGGCGTCTCTGGCGTTATCGCAGAGATTGGCCAGAATCTGGTCGATCTGGCCAGGATCCACCGTGACCGGGTACAGGTTCGTGCCCGGCAGCCAGGCCAGCTCGATGTCCGCACCCAGCAGGTGACGCATCATCGTGAGCGTACCGCTCAGGGCCTCGTTCAGGTCCAGGACCTTGGGGGCGATGCTCTGCTTGCGGGCGAAGGCGAGCAGCTGTCGGGTGATGTCCGCCGAGTGCCGGGCGCTGCTGAAGATCTCGTCCAGGTAGCTGCGGATCAGGTGGGTGGGCGGCAGTTCGTCGCGGCAGAGCTCAACGTAGTTCATGATGCCCATCAGCTGGTTGTTGAACTCGTGGGCCACGCCGCCCGCCAGCCGTCCTACCGATTCCATCTTCTGCGCCTGTTGCAGTTGGCCTTCGAGGTTGGCCTTCTCCTCCTCCGCCCGCTTGCGCTCCGTGATATCCATCGACATGCCGATGACACCCACGATCTCGCCGGACGCATCGACGAACGGGATCTTGCTCGTACTGACCCACTTGACGCCGGCAGGGGTGCTCCAGGACTCCTCGACATTCAGGGCTGCAACGCCGGACTTGATCACGGCGAGGTCGTCCTGGTAGTATCGGTCAGCCGCCTCTGGCGTGTAAAGTTCGGCCAGATTCCTGCCCTCCATTTCCCCCTTCGACATCCCCTGTGCCTGGGCCAGATACGTGTTGACGTGGATGAAGTTATTCATCTTGTCTTTGAAGAAGATCAGGCAGGGGAGATGGTCGATGATGGCCTCCAGTTGCGCGGACACATTCCGGTGGCGCTCTTCACTCCGGCTCAGTGCCTCCGCTATCCGCTTGCGCTCGGCGATCTCCAGGCGCACCCGTTGCATGGCCGCAGCCAACTCCTCGACCTGAGTTGCTGACGCAGTCTGTAACGTATTTTGCTGCAGTCTGAAGGAGTGGTTGCGCAGGTGCTGTATCTGGCCCTCCACCAGGATCTGGCGGCGCTCCGCTTCCAAGGGCTCGGGCGCTTCGCCGCGGGCGGCGCCGGCCGCGAGATTCGGCGCCAGGTCGGCACGGTAGGCCGTTTCCATCGAACTCACCTTGGCGCCGGCGCCCCACTGATCGTAGCAGACATAGGCCTGTTGCCAGTAGACGTGTGCCAGGCGCTCGTTGCCGTCGGCTAGCCAGAAACGGTAGGCCCGCTCATTGGCCATGCCTTCCCACTGCAGAAAGTCGCCAGCCTGGGCGGCGGCGACCGCCTGATCGTAGAGCAGCATCGCCTCCGCCGGGCGGCCATCGATCCGGGCTAGTTCCGCCGCGGCCAGCAGATACTTGTGTTCGAAGTTCTCAGGGCAGTTGTTCGCCCACAGCCGCAGCTTGCCCAGCATCCGCTCAAGCTCAGCCCGCCAGCTGGCCTGCTGTGCGCCCTCGGCTTCCGGGTACAGGGTGGTGAGAATCAGCAGGCGCGCAAACACATGCTCGGGCCAGGGCAGGAGCCCCTGCGTCCCGACCGTGTAGATCAACGGTTCGGCTTCGTCGGACAACGCCAGGGCCGCCGCGGCGTCGTCGGCCAGCAGCAGCGCGAAGGTCTTGAGAACCTTGTAGATGCAGGTGACCTGGAGGTTGTGATGGTCCTCGACCCGCTGCAGGAAGTCGGCCTCCGACCAAGCCGGAGTCCCCGCCGCCGCCGGACTCGCGCCCGACAGGGCGCCGAAAAGGCTCAGGCCCCCTTCCAGCAGGTCGCAGGCCCATTGATTCAGGCGTGTCTGGCTGAACTCGAGGGAACGCTGCGTCTCTTGGATCAGGCCCGCCAGCGGCGCGCCCTGGTAGAAGCGGCAGTACATGTCGTGGCCGAAGGCGTAGGCGGCATACTGCAGGTTGTTTGAGCGCAGGCCGACCTCGTAGGCATCCCGGTAGTCCTGCGTGCCGTAGCGGAGATGCTTGAACCAGTGCCGGATCGAGCTGCCTATCATCAGGTAGAAGACGCTTTGGTGCGACGGGGCGGTGAAGGTCCCGGTCATCAGGCGGGTTGCCAGTTCGCCGAACTCCCGGGCGCTGGCGTAGTCGTCATCCACCCACGCCAGCAGTCCGCCAAATGCCGTGTGGCTGTAGCCCACCTGCGGGATATTGCCGTAACGCAGGGTCAGATTCACCACCTTCGGCACGATCACGCCCCAGAGCCGCTGGTGCGAGCGGTAGCAGGGGGGGCCCATCGTGATCAGGATGCTGGCGGCCATGAGCATCTCGGGATGACTCATGACGGGCAGCTCGACCAGCGTGGCGATCGCCCGGCTGCCCAAGTCCTGCCGCACCTGCGCAATCTCGGCATCGCGCGCCGCCTCGTAGTCCCCCTCGGGCAAGCTCACTCCCAGTGCGGCCAGGGCCTGTCGCCCCGCCGCGATCGCCTCCGGGTAGCGGGCCAGCAAGGTATCATGCACGATGAGGATGCGGAGGGCCGCCGCCCTCTCGATGGCGGTCTCGGCCCGGGCCACCGCCTGCTGGATACAGTGCTCAGCCTCGGCGCGGTTCCCCTCCAGGAATTCACACTCGGCCCGCTCCCTGAAAAGCTGGAGGGCCACGGGATGATGGTCGCGCCAGAGCTGCTCGGCAAACCCGGGGGTTTCCAGAAAGGAGTTCGCCGCCCGGTAGAACTGCCGCGCCGCGCGGTAGGCGGTGGCCGCGTAGGCCTTGCGGCCGGCGGCCAGGTTCAGCTCCAGCACCCGCACCTGTTCGGCGCTGGACTCGATGAGGTGACGCCCGGCGTTCAGATGGCCCACCACCTCGAACAAGCGCTCGGAAAGCTGCGCGGCATCAAGGCTGGCGAGCCAGAGCCTGCCGATGCGCAGCAGCGTCGCGGGGAGTTCTGCCTGCGTCATCAGCGTGTAGGCCGCCTGTTGGATCTGGTCGTGCTGGAAGGCGAAGAACTGGGGGGCGCCAGAGCCTGCCGCAGGGCTGCGTTCGCCACCGCCATCCTGCGGCAGCAGCAAATCCCCAGCCCGATCGGCGAGCAGCAGCGCCCGGCACGCCGCCGCCGGGTGCCCGCTGATGATGCTGAGAGTCTCCAGATCGAAGTGGTTGCCCAGGCAGGCGGCCAACGAGAAGAGAGTCTGGCTGTCAGGGTCAAGGCGGCGAAGCTTCAAGGTAAACAGCTCGACCACACTGCGCGGCAGGTCCGCCCCAGCGATGTCCGCCAGGCACCAGCGCCAAGCGTTCCGACTGCGGTCGAAGCCGATTAGGCCGAGCTCGTGCAGGAAGCCGAGAAACGAGCGCGCGAAGAAGGGATTCCCGCCGGTCTTGCCGTGGATGATCGCCGCCAGCCCCGCCACGTCGGAGCTGGTCGGCTTCAGCGTATCGGCCAGCATCTCCACCACATCGCTGAGGCGGATCGTGTCGACCCGCAGCACCTGCAGCGGCACCGTCTGGCGCCGCAGATCGTCCAGCGCGGCGGTCAGCGGATGGTCGTCCGTCACCTCGTTGTCTCGATAGGAAACAATCACCAACAGGTAGCGCAGGGTGATCCCGACCTGCATCTGCTTGAGCAAGTCGCAGGAGGCGGCGTCGGCCCATTGCCAGTCATCGATGAACAGCACCAGGGGATGTTCGGGTCGGCAGACGGCCTTGAGGAGATTGCGGAAAACCTCGGCAAAGCGGTGCCGGGCTTCCCGCGGGCTGATGCCCTCCAGCGGGGGTTGCGCCCCCAGGAATGCCTCGTATTCCGGAACCAGATCCACCAGCACCTGCCCCAGGTCGCCCATCGACCTCAGGATGTCATCCTTGAAGCGGGCGCGCTGCGGCGCCTCTCCGGACTGTAACTCGCGGCACAACTCCGCCAGCGCCTGCCGAAACGCGACGCAGGGGATGGCCTGCTGATATTGGTCGAACTTGCCCCTGATGAAAAAGCCGTTGCGGCCACGGATCGGCTGCCGCAGTTCCTGCGCCAAGGCCGTTTTCCCAACCCCGGAGGCGCCGGGCACCAATAACACCTGGCCGTGGCCGCTGCTGATGCGTTCGAAGGATTCGAGCAGGGCGGCAATGTCCGCCTCACGACTATAGAGCTTGCCTGGAATCGTCAGTCGGTCCATGGTGTCCACTTTTCCGCTTCTCGGGGCTCCTGACCCCTGAACCCCGCACCCGCCACCCGAGGCCCTGCCAGCAGCCTCGCAGGCGACCATTGTAGGCTGGGTTTGGCCATTTTCCAGAGGACGAAGGCAGGCGGTATTGAGATAACGCGACCTGTGCAATAAGGGAGTCCGCCTGGAGCGCTGAAGGCGCGCGGCCATACCAGCCCAGGGCAACGCCCTGGGAA
>CAIZKT010000682.1:0-22551 GCA_903933565.1 uncultured Victivallales bacterium
CGCGCCTTCAGCGCTTCAGACGGACTCTCTTATTGCACAGGTCGAAAAAATGCCCGCGCCGCCGTCCACAAACCACTTTACCTGGTTCATCCAGGCACGACTCCGATACCGATTGCGACCCCGCCCCCGATTTTTTCACAGCTTCTGAGGCATGGTAGATGAAGAGGCAGCCAGGATGAACTCAAGCTGGTCAGGAGAGGCTCTGCGCGTCGACTGGCAGGAGTTGAACGGGGCCTGCCACGTCTGCGGCGTCTCCATCGAGGATACGGTCATCAGTCGGCACGCCTGGCAGGTCACCCAGCGTTACCTGGTGGCGGGCGAACCGGCGTGGCAGGCCGTCTCGTGGAAGCTGCATGCGGCAACCAAGCAGCAGCTCGTTTTTGCCGCGCCGCTTGCCTCGGTGCAGGGGGTGGCCGTCGAGTTACGGTTGCGCTTCGGCCACGCAGCGCGCCAGGCTGCGGGCCTGTCATTCCGGGGGTTGTCTGTCGAGTTGAGCACGAGCGCTGACGTGCCCTTGCCGGGCGAGGTGCGCCTCGTCCTTCCCCTCGAGTTGAGCGGCTGGCTCGGTTGTGTGCAGGACCTTTACACGGCCAGCAAAGCCGACCTGATCGGCCCCGCTTGGAAGGGGTTTCACCACGGCAATTGGCAGGGGCAGCGCTCCCCGTTGGAGTTTGCTGCGAGCGCTGCGGCCGTCTTTTGGGGCCGTCTGGGGAGCGTCAGTCAGTCCTTCGCTTCGGCGGCCAGATTCGACCCGGAACGCGGCCCCCTGTTCACCTACACGTTTGGATTTTCGAGCGTCTGCCGTTGGGAAAGCCCCGACCTGGCCCTCCTGCTTGCCGCTCGCGGCGGCGCGGCTGACCCACGCGATCTCTGGGCCCACCTGTTCGTCGACGAGAGCGAGCGTTTCCGCCGGGACGCCGGGGTCGTCAGAGAGGAGGTTCTGCCCATGGCGAACATCCCCATCGACGGCGGTACGCCCGGCTGTGCGCCGCGGGAGACGCTGCGGATACAGGGGACGTTCGATGAGTATGGCCCGGCCGCTTTGGCGCACTGCCAGCAACTGAACTGCCGCCGACTGCTGGTCGGCAGTCCATGGATCAGCCAGCGCACCGAAGGCCTATCCTTCAAGGCGCTGCCGTCGATCACCTACGACTCGCGTTGCGGCACCCTGGATGTCGAGGTCTCGCCACGCTACGGCGGTCGCGCGGCCTTCCGGCGCTTCTGCGACCAGGCTCACGCGGCGGGCGTAGAGGTCTACTGCTGGTACCCGGCCTTTCATCTCTCGAACTTCTCGGCCTACCTCACCCAACACCCCGACTGGGTACTGCGCAAGGCCGACGGGTCGGCCTTCACCCACGTGTACTTCCACATCTCCGCCATCTCGGCCCGTCTCGAGGTCCAGGAGCATTTCCTGCGGCGTCTGGCTGAGCTGCGGGAAGAATGCAGGTTCGACGGTCTCTGGCTCGACTCCTTCAACGGCATGCCCTTCATGTCCATGGACTTCTACCGCCGACAGGGGGTGGATCAGACGAGCGAAGCCATTGACATGATTCGGCGACTGCAGGAGCTGGGGATCCACGTGATCAACGAGGGGTTCTCGCCCTTCGGAGCGCGTGGGGACGGGGAGACTTCCTTCTTCATCGGCCAGGAGGACATGGCCGTGGAGACCAGCTTGTTCACGTATTTCTCGAGCAACCCGCGGGTTCTTGACGGGGATACCTATTTCCGCTTTCTGGCGCACAAAGCGCCGCTCACGCTGGCCGCCGAGCACGTGCCTGCGCACCGCCGTGCCGAACTGGCACGCCTGAACGGCGCGTTCACCCAGGTAGTGGCGCTGATGCAGTACCGCCAGCACCTGGCGGCTGATCAGGGCGTGGTCTGGTTGAGCGCGGGCGTCGTGCGGGTCGTCTTTGCCTACCGCCACGGCGCTCTTCGTCTTTCCCATGCTGCGGGGGTTCAGGATCTCATCGCCGACCGGGTTGCGTCCCGGGAGGGCGATGCGACGGTTCTGGAGGCTGGCCACATCTACCGGGTCGATCTTGCCGACGCCGGCGGCGACCGCGGCAACGTGACCTCCCGCCGGAGCGGTTTGGCAACCTTAGGCACGTGTCGACGGTAAGTCATTGGGGAGCGCTTATGAGAGCTTGCGAAGTCCGGGTCGTGGCGGCGGTATTGGCGCTGTGTACCACCGCTACCGTTCTGGGACAGGAGGGGGGAAGCGCCGGGCTCGGCACGCTGGTTCTGGGCGATTGTCGGCTGGACCTCCGTACAGACGGTGGCTTCAGCCTGCGTCGGGGCGAGCGGGTGTTGATTCGCAATGCCCGACTGACGGTGGCAGGCGAGAACTGGCGCGGCAGCGCGGATCAGAGTTCCATGAAAGCTGCCGAGGGTTTTCCGCGACGCGAGGGCGCGGCCTACGTCTGCCGGGGTACGGTGGTCGAACCCGTGGCCCGGGTGACCTGGGCGATCGAGCAGCGCCTCGAACCGGTGGCCGGCGGCGGCGTACGGCTGGTCTACAGCGCCACGCCGGAGCGCGACTGCGCGGTCTCGGAGGTGTGCGTGTTCCTCGATCTGCCGGTCGCGGAATGGTCAGGCAAGCCGATTCTGCTCTGGCCATCGGCGGAGGGTGTCTTCCCGGCGCAGGCGCCGGCGGCCCGGCATTTCCTCAACGGCGCAGCTCGCCGGGTCGCCTTGGGTGCTGTCGGCCCGGAGCGGCTCGGTCTTGCCTTCGACAGCCCGACGCTCTGCACCGTCCAGGATGCCCGCGAGTTCGGCTCGGACTATTACCAGCTCTACCCCCGGCTCTTTCTCGGCCGCGACGTCCGTGCCAACACAACCTACCGGCTTGGGATCACCCTCCTGCCGGGCGACAACACGCCCCTCGCCCTGCCGCTCCTCACCCTCGAGAGCCGCGGCGAGCCAGGCCTCTCAGGGGTCACGGCGGAGCCCGCTTCCGTGCCGCAGTACAGTCGCTACGAAATCTCCTTCCAGGCATCCGGCGCCTGGAGCAACCCGTACGATCCGGCCCAGGTGGCCATAGACGCCGTATTCCACACCCCGGACCAGCGTGAGTTGGTCATGCCGGCCTTCTTCTTTCAGGACTATGATCGCGCGGATCTCTCTGGAGCTGAGATTCTCGTACCTAAGGGGAACGCAGGCTGGAAGGTACGCTTTGCTCCGACCACGCCGGGGCTCTACCGCTGGTCACTGCGCCTGACCAATCGGGGCCGCACCGTGACTTCGCCCGAAGGCAGCTTCACCTGCGTCGCGGCGCCAGAACAACATGGTTACCTGCGCGTGTCGCCGACCAACCCGTACTACCTGGAGTTTGACGACGGCACTCCGTTCTTCGGTATTGGCATGAACATCGCCACCCTAGACGGCGGCATGCTGGCTTCGGCGGAGCGCTGGTACACGCATTTTGCCGAGGCTGGGGGCAACTTGGTGCGCTCCTGGTGGTGCGCCTCCGGCACCGACCTCGAGAGCGCGGTCTCCAACCGGCCGGATCAAGGCCTCGGCCGCTACCATCAGGACGACGCCTGGCGCCTGGATTATCTCGTCACCCTGTCCGAGCGTCTCGGCATTCGCCTGATGTGCTGCCTCGAGACCCAGCAAGCTCTGCGCCGTTACGCCTGGTGGGGCCGCTTCTCCTACAACCGCGCCAACGGCGGCCCGCTGCAAGCCCCGGCGGAGTTCTTCACGGACGCGACCGCCCGGCAGCTTTTCCGCGACCGTCTGCGCTACATCGTGGCCCGCTGGGGCTACTCGACGGCGGTGTACGCCTGGCAGTTCTGGAACGAGGTCAGCGCCTGCGACGACTTTCAGCCGCAACCCGTGGCCGATTGGCACCGCGAGATGGCGGTCTACCTACGCGGGATTGACCCGGCCCGCCATCTCATCCACAGCAACTTCGGCAATCTGGACGGCTACCGGGAGGTGGACGGTCTGCCCGAGATGGAGGTCATCTCCACCAACATCTACTCGCGGCGCGACATGGCTCAGACTGGCCTGTGGGGCACTCGCTATATGACGGCACGCTACCGTAAGCCATTCCTGCTCACGGAGTACGGCGTTGGTCACCACGGTGGCTGGATAGCTGAGGACCCCACCGGCATCATCGTCCATAACGGCCTCTGGGGGCCGTTGCTGAGTGGCAGTGCCGGCACTGGCATGCCCTGGGGCTGGGGCGGCTGGATCGACACCCAGAATATGTACCACTACTGGAAGCCCGTGGCCGAGATCGTGGCCGGCGTCCCGTTCTCCAAGCAGAGCTGGCGACCGCTGCAGGTGGAACGCTTCCGATACCGCGAGAACGGCCGCCTGCCGTACTATGCTGACGTGTTTGTCGAGGGCTGGCCGCGTAACTACAGCTTCACTCTCTGTCCGCCGGTACGGCCCGCGGTGTTCGAGGTCACCGCTGAAGGTGAACTGCCGGCGGAGGAGAGTCTTACGGCGGTGCTCCGGGGTGGTGAGCGCCAGACCCTGGCAGCGACCTTCCCGGTGGACGGCACGTTTGTGGTACACGTGCCCGAGATCTCGGAGTCGGGGGAGCCGGTGCTGCGCGTCGAGGTGGATGGGACCCAGGCGCTATCCCAGCCGCTGCCGCGGGGTGACGGCAAGCCGTGGGAGTACTGGGCCTCGTTCCCGGTTCCGGTCGCCGCGGGTGCCCGCCAGATCACCGTGGCCAACGCTGGCAGCGGGGCCCTGTGGACGGCCTATGAGATGCGGAACTACCGCCGCCGGGAGGGGCCCGACCTGGATGTCGAGGGCATGCTTTGCGACACCCACATCCTGCTTTGGCTGCGGAATCCGCAGTTCATCTGGCTCTGCCAGCGCGAAGGGCGCACGCTCACGGCCCAGCCTGAGGGCCTGCTCACGCTCAGCGGGATCGCCGCTGGCGTCTATGCCATCACCTGGATCGAAACCACGACGGGCGAGCACCTGGACGGAACCTCAACTGTGTCCGCCGTCGACGGTCACCTGACGCTGCCGACGCCGCCAGTGACCCGCAGCGCCGTGGCCAAACTCGTGCGTAACCCGCCTCGGCCGTAGTCTTCTCGCCCCGTTTTCGCGAAACCTGTGATTAGCTACAGATACAAGAGAATGTACCCCCGTTGAGCTTGCTATCTGCAGCTTGTACCCTCATATTCCGTGGATGGTTTGGCAAGTTTGGGCAAGGTGAACGGGGGTGCAGGATGACAACCGAAGCGAAGCGGGGAAGGCCGGTCAAGGGCAGAGTGTTCAAGCGCGGGCGCGCCTACTACCTGCGCTTCCGTGTGGCGGGGAAGGAGCGCACACTACGGCTGGTGAACCCCGCGACGCAGACGAACGTCACGGAGGAGCGGATGGCCTGGCGGGTGGCGGAGACTATCCTCGCGCCGTACAAGGCACGGGAGATGGTCACCCTCCGCCAGAAAGCTGCGGAGGCCCTGCGAACGGCCGAGGACGGTGTGGTCGAAGCGGAGCGCATGGCGGCGAAGGCGCTCCGGCGCAAGGTACTCCTCAGTGACCTGCTGGAGCGTTTCCCGCCGCAGACCACGGAGCCCAGTCGGGCCGGCGCCCGGGTGCGGCCGCTGAGTGATGCGACGCGGCGCGCTCACGGGTCAGCCTGGAAGGTGTTCAACACCTTCATGGCGACGCAGTATCCCCTGGTGAAGTTCGCTGAGGACGTGACGCCAGACCATGCCAGGGCCTTCACCGACTACGTTCTCAACACTCGGGGGCACGCTCGCGCCAGTTTGAACAACATGCTGGGCAAGCTGGCGCTGACCTTCCGGCGGGCAAAGGTCGCAGATCCGTTCGCCGAGGTGCCCAGGTACGCCACTGCCAACGAGCACGAGAGCCGCGTGCCGCTGAGTGTTGAAGAGCTGCGGCGTGTGTGCGGGAGCGCGGCAGGCGAACTGCGGACGCTGTTGGCCGTCGGGGTGTTCACCGGGCTGCGGCTGGGCGACTGCTGTACCCTGACGTGGAGCGACCATATCCGGCTTGAGGACAACCGCCTGATCCGGCGCACGGCCAAGCGCGGAAACACGGTTGCATTCCCGCTACACCCGGCACTGCGGGCCATCCTGGAGGAGATCCCCACTGCAGCCCGCCATGGCTACGTTATGCCCGACCTGGCCGCCAAGTACTCCAAGGGTGCCAGCGACGTGTCAGGACTGGTGACCAAGCATTTCCGTACTTGCGGTCTTGAGACGGTGAGGCCGGCCGGGAGCGCACTGGCGCCGCGCTGCCGGGGAGTCAGCGTCCGCGGATTTCACGCGCTGCGGCACACGTTTATCACCTTGTGCGCCCAGGCCGGCGTGCCACAGGGCGCCATCGCCGAGTGGATAGGCCATACCGAGGCCGTGTCGCGCCTGTATGCCCACTGGGGGGACCGCGATACGGATGAGCGCATCCTGCGGGCACTGCCGACGCTGAGCACAGCTAAGGCGCTGCCTGCAGGCGGCGAGCCGGAACGCGACGAACTGGCTGCGCTGGTAAGGTCAGCCGACATCGAGACGGTCCGAGACGTACTGTCCCGGCTGAAGGGGGGCAGACGGTGAACGACTTCCGCTACATGACCGACGAGAACTGGGATTACCTTCTGGAGCACGTGAACGAGATCCGGGGCAGGAGGACGAAGGAGGCTCTCAAGGAAGGGAGCTCCATAGCCTACCGCTGGCAGATCGACGACCAGCTCTGCAGATACGGCTCCGCTACGCGCCGCCGGTCCAAGCTCGCCACGCCTGGTCCACGCCGCAGGAAGCTCGAACGCCTGCGTCAGGACTTGGCTGAGGTGTTGCAGGACCCGGTTGCCCTCGCAGACCTGAACGAAGCCGCATTTCTGCTGAGTGTATGGGAAGGGCACCCGCCACCACGCGGGCCAGTGTCGCCCACCATGCGCTGCATGGTCTGCCGCAGCGACGACGCCACCGTGTCGCCGCAGTTGTGGATTGACCAGTCGAACCCCCTCGGAGCAGACCAGCGCCCGGTCGCTTGGGGACACGCGATGGCCCGCTGCCTTCAGGACGCGCTCGAATGGCTGGTCGCCAAGGAGGTACCCCGTAATCCCGAGCCCGACGCAGCCATAGCCCATCTGCTCACGTGGATGGCGGTCATCTACAAGACCATGAGCATGAGGGATGCGGCAGCCACGTCGGATGGCCCGTTCTCCGAGTTCCTCTCGCGGATCGCACGCGCCTGCCCGGACCTCAATCTCCTGGGCCATCTGACGCCATACCGGCTGAAGAAGACCGTCGCGGAATGGAAGAAGAGCACAGCGCGGAGTAAGCGGAAACCACGGCCTGCGGCGCGTCAGCCGTGATGCGTGCCTGATATGGCGGTTAGTGCCCCCTTTTTGCGCGACTTGTGAACCATATTTCAGGTCGCGCATGTGCCTTACTGTGAATCGGTAACAGGCAAGATAGTGCCTGCAGTCCCAGTCACAGGAAGGCATAGTAGTATGAAGCTGCGGTCGATCCCTCCGAACACCCTCGCTGCCGTTGCGGCCCTGATTGGGCCGTACGCGCCGGACGCCTCGCCGTCCGCCATCATAGAGGCCCTGAAGGCGCACGGCGCCGACACCTCCGCCGACCCTACCGCCCGCAAGTGGCTCTCTTTCAGGGAGGCGGGCAAGGTGGTGGGCAAGAGCGAATGGTCCATGCGCCGGATGGCCATCGCGGGCTCGATTTCCGCCCGCAAGATAGGCGGAGTCTGGCGCATCCCTGTCAGCGCCCTCGATGCCCTGAGCCAGGCGGACGCCGAGTAGGGGGCCGACGATGCCGGACGTCAGAACGGAACGGTCGCCGGCCCAGGGGCACGGCGGCGATGGAGACGCGGGCACTGCCCACGATGCTGCTCTTGCCATGCATGGTGGGCGTGGTGGTGCCGGCGGGGCGTGGATCGCCCTTGCCAAGTCTGACTGGCGCCGCATCTGCGATGGAGTACCCGAGCGGGCTGGCGGGCTCCTGCTGGTGTGGACAGAACTGTTGATTCTCGCCAATGAGCAAGGCACGCTGTCGCCTGCACTCACCCGCGCAAGGCTGGCAGAACGCCTGCCCAGCAGGGGGAAGCGCTACCTGGCGTACTGCCTGGCCGATCTGCGCGAGCTTGGCCTGCTCACCTATGACGCGCCCTTGCGGGGCATGAACGGCCGGGCTGGTCCGACCGTCTACCACCTGAAGCCCGCGGCTGATCCAGTGTGCAACCCAATGCACACAGTGCACGGCGACGACCGCCCTCCCATTGCACAGCTCTCCAGAGTACAACAGGGAAACAAGAAGACCCCCCTCCCCCGGGCAACGCCGGGTGAGGCCTTCCTCCCTTTCGGTCCAGACGCATCCATGGGCCACCTGGAACGGCGGGTACCAAACGCCACCCGAAAGGCTGCCCGCGTCGACGCCAACAGCGCAACTATGCAGCGCATAGGCGCATGGTTCCGCCGGAAGCCTGCGACGCTCTGGTCACTGCAGGAGGCGGAGGCTCTGGAGTCGCTCGGAGTGATCGACGACGACGACCTGGTCGCGCTGGAGCGGTTCTACACCGCGGAGATCCCGGAGAACGGGTTCCGCCGGCGCGAAGTGATCACGCTGCTGAACAACTGGAACGGCGAAGTCGACAAGGCTCGGCGCTGGGAGTCCGAAAGCGCTCGGCAGGAGCGCAACATCGTATGAGCAGCAGGACCTATGCAGACTACGGCATCGAGGTACCGGCGCATGGCGCAGGCGAGTGCCGCACGACCTGCCCCAAGTGCTCAGCCGGCAGAACCAAGTCGGGCGAGAAGTGTCTCGCCGTGAACCTCGACAAGCGGACGTGGTTCTGCCATCACTGCGGCGAGACAGGCGGGCTACCCGCAGAAACGCACGCGGTGGATCCACACCGGCCCCGTGAACACGCAGCGAGTGTTGCCCAGGTCAAGCCCCGTCCCCTGTCCCAGGCAGCCCTGGCCTGGCTCGGGACGCGCGGCATATCGCAGGCGACTGCTGAGGCTGCTGGCGTTACCTCTGCCGACACCTACTTCCGGGACCTCGGCACGACTGAGGCGGTCGCGTTCGTGTACACCAGCAACGGCGTTGCGGTCGGCGCCAAGTACCGCTCCGTCGCCGGCAAGGCCTTCAGCCAGAACCATGGCGGCTGCAAGAGTGCGTACCTGCACGACCTGGCCGCCGGGTGTGGCCAGGTCGTCATCACCGAAGGCGAGATCGACGCGCTCAGCGTCATGGAGTGCGACGTTCAGGGCGCCGTGAGCTGTCCTGAGGGCGCCCCGCCGGTCAACGCGAGAGCCGATGGGAAGCTGGAGTTCCTTGACGTCTCAGCCGACGTGTTCAAGGGCGCCGGCCGGATCATCCTCGCCATGGACAACGACGAGCCGGGCATCCGCTGGCGTGACGCCATAGCCGAGCGCCTTGGGCCGGATCGCTGCTTCACTGTGGCCTGGCCGGCGGGATGCAAGGACGCGAACGACGTCCTGGTCAAGCATGGCCGTGATGCCCTCCTCGCAGCCCTGCGCGATGCCAGGCCCTACCCTTGCCCCGGCCTGCACGAGCCCGACGAGTACGCCGCAGCTCTGCTGGCCCGA
Organism: uncultured Victivallales bacterium; assembly: GCA_903933565.1. Lineage (GTDB taxonomy): Bacteria > Verrucomicrobiota > Lentisphaeria > Oligosphaerales > JAFGRS01 > CAILUI01. Next base: position 9,560 of record CAIZKT010000682.1, read on the forward strand.
CATGCCTCGCCGGCCAGGACGGGATACCCGACCGGATGGAAGAACCTGGATGCCTATCTGCGCATAGAGCCCGGCACCATGCACATCGTGACCGGGATCCCCAGTTCCGGGAAGTCAGAATGGCTGGACGGGTTGGCGTTGAATACCGCCTCTCTGCATGGCTGGCGGTGGGCCATCTTCTCCCCCGAGAACTACCCGGTCGACCGGCACCTTGCCAAGCTCGTGGAGAAGCGCGTGGGCAGGCCATTCAGGGACATCCCTGCGAGCGAGGTGATGACCGCGTTGGCATGGGTACAGGAGCACTTCGTCTTCTTCAGCGAGGATGACCGGGGCATATCGGTTGAGCGGCTGGCCGGGCTGCTGAAGGCTGCCGTTGCCCGCTATGGCATTCGCGGGGCCATCATCGACCCGTGGAACGAGATCGAGCACAGTCGTCCGCAGTACGTCAACGAGTCGGAGTACATAGGCTCGGCCCTGACGCTGCTGCGCAACCTCGCCAGGCGTGAAGGCTTCGCGCTGTTCATTGCGGCGCACCCGACGAAGATGGAACGCCAGGTCAGTGGCGACTACGGCGTCCCCACTCCCTACGACATCTCCGGCTCAGCCAACTGGCGCAACAAGGCCGACGTGTGCATCGCTGTGTGGCGGCCTTTGGCGAAGCCCGAACCGTGGGCGGATATCCACATTCAGAAGGTCCGTTTCCGGGACGTGGGGCAGCTCGGCAAGTGCCGCCTGTACTGGCGCAAGGCGACAGGGTGTTTCGGCGACGCGGCGGAGTAGGCAACATGGGGATCGACTACCTCGAAGGAAGGAGGGAAGGTGCATGATCATGTAGGCATCGGCATAGGATCGATACGGATCGGAACGTGAAACTGAGGCTAACTGGAGGACTGAACATGAGTACGACGAACACCGCACCGGAAGCTGTGACCGCGGCAGCCAACACGGGCAGCGCCCTGCCGGCAGACAGGGCTGCAGGAGATGAAGGGGCGTTCCCGAGTGCCCCCAGCGCTGACGCCGAGGCCCAGGCCCGCGAGCGCTTGCGCGAATGGGATGCCAAGCGACTGGTCGCGGCAGGCATCGCGCAGTACGAGGCCGGAGGGATCGCCGGCACGATCACCAGGTTCCTGGAGCCGAGCACGAACCCGCACCTTCGGCCCATCCTTGGAGAGACGGTACTCAGGGGCCTCCGTGCGCACGCACAACGGCCCGGCCTCGAGGATCTCATCGGCATCGTCAAGGCCATTCTGGGCGATGGCGACAAAGCGATGGAAGGCGCCCTCGCAGCGCCAGTCATGAAGCGGCCCCAGGGCCGGGGGCAGCAGAGCTCACACCCAGGGAGTGATGGCCACAGCGGCGCCCATACTACGTCGATCGAGCTGGACCAGATCATCTTCAACCCGCAACTGCAGCCACGCCAGAAGCAGGATGATGAGACTGTTCTGGAGTACGCCGACGCCATGGAAACCGGTGCTGAGTTCCCGCCGGTGATCGTCTTCCGCGACATTAACAGCGGAAGACTCGCCCTTGCCGATGGAGCCCACCGGGTGGCGGCGGCCCGTCGGGCCGGTTTCACCGCGATCCGGGCTGAGGTGCGTAACGGGACGATGTGGGATGCGCTGCGCCATGCGCTGGGCTCGAACTCCGCTCACGGCCTGCGGCGCACCCGGGCCGACGTCGCCAAGGCCATCCGCTTGGCATACGACAACCGGTCGTTCCTCAGCCTGCCGGATGTCCCCAGCGCGCGGCTGATCGCTGATTTGGTGGGCTGCAGCGACAAGACCGCGCAAGGTGAACTGCGGAGATTCCGCAGTTGGAAGACGGCGACGATCCGCACAGGCGCAGACGGGAAGGCGCGCTCCGTGCCGCAACCCAAGCCGATCAAAGCCAAGGAGCCGCCGCCTGCTTCACAGGCACCACCGACCGAACCGGCTGCCCCGCCGCCATCCGCGCCGTCAGCAACTCCACAGCGCATTGCGCCGCAGGATCATAGGCAGCATGATGTACCTCCACCGCCCGACACCGCGGCGATCCCTGCGGCATCCGCCTCGGTGCTTCGCGTGCAGCAACCGGAACGCCAGACCGCAAACCCAGGTGAGGATCTCTCGGGCGTGGTCCTCGGGACCCATGTCGATGAACGGGCCGGCCCTGACGGGGCGGACGATCCTGCTGCGGAGGACATCCTGCGCCTGGTGGTGCAGGAGCTGGGCCGCGATGCGAGCGCTCCGGCGGGCAGGTGCGCCAGCGCCATCTGCGAGAAGATCCGCCTGTGCTATCCGGCCTTCTTCCGGCGCGCGCATGGCTTCTTCGCCCACGCGGCACTTCAGTTCAGTCCTGGTGTGTGACCGCTGATTTGCAGTCACGCAACAGCCCCCGGGGACCTCGACCGGGGGCTGTTCGTTTCTACACTGCCGCACGCCACGCCGCCCCCCTCCGCGGATGCGGGCCCGCACCGCCGGATCCCAAGGCTTCACCAGGGCGGCAGCCAGTCTCCCATGCCACGGCGGCCTCAGCTCTCTTGCGACCGTGCCCATTTCGGACTCCCGCATTCGGACTAATCGGGCGACACCGCATCCCATCCGGGGCCTGCCGCGGCCCTGCATCACCGCGCCGCGACCGCCACGCCGGCAGCCCGCGCCGGGTGGCGACCTGCGGCAACCGGGGGTTTTCCGACCATGGCGACCGACCGGCGATCGGCGGCGACCGGCGGTCCTCCACGCATGGCGACCAACATCGCGTCGGGCCTCGATGCGGCGCCAACCAGGCACTAGGAGGCTCCATTGGCAGTAGTCCGCCGGCCTTGACTACGCCTATGCTGCTGCCTTAAAGGCAGTAGGTCAGCGGCAGATCTACTGCCATTGGTGCCACTATTGGCGCCAATGACAGGCTCCTGGATGCCTGCCGAAGGCACCGGCTGACCACGGCGCCGGCAGGCGGATCAGGGGTGGGCCACGGGCTCGATATGCGCGCCCGGACCGTTCCTGATTCCGGCGGCCGGGTCGCGCGCGGGCCTGGTGCCCGGCGCGAAGGCCACGGCCTTGATTCGGGCGCCGAAGGCGGCGGTTCTCCTGACCGCCAGGCCCCCCTCTGCCGTGCCTGACGGCGAGACGAAAGTGGGCGTAACCGAGGGCTCTGGCAGCAGTCCGGTATCGATCTGGGGGTCTGCCGCATGGTTGGGGTCGCGTCGGGATCGCGTCCCGCCTGGACTCGCCGTTGCGTCGGCGGCGCTGTTAGCGTGTGGATAACCCCACGGCCTCTGGCCGTGGACCCTCAGAGGTTCGGACCGGTGCTTGGTGGTTGAGGCGCAAGGGGAAAGGCATAGGTTCTTCCGTTGGTGAACCCCGCTGGTAACGGAGGAAGAACCTATGCACGAATGGCAAAGTCTATCCCATGTGAGGTGGGACTGCAAGTACCACGTGGTGTGGATCCCGAAGTACCGGCACAAGGTGCTGTACGGGAAGCTGCGGACGCACGTGGGCCGGCTGATCCGCGAACTGTGCCGGCAGCACGGAGTGGAACTGCTCGAAGGGCATGCGATGAGCGACCACGTGCACACGGTGCTGAGCATCCCGCCGAAGTTCAGCGTGGCGCGCGTCGTCGGGTTCGTGAAGGGCAAGAGCGCCGTGCGGATACACCGGGAGTTGCTGCACGAGCGGCGCATGACCGGGCTGCACTTCTGGGCTGCGGGGTACAGCGTGAGCACCGTAGGCATGGACGAGGAGGCGATACGCAAGTATGTCCGCGAGCAGGAGCAGGATGACCGGAACCTGGACCAGTTGGAGCTGGGCCTGAAATAGGCTGCAGCCCAACGCAACAACCCCAGCGGGGTTCACCCTACGAGACCACCCCCTTCAAGGGGTTACCTAACGTGAAACGCCCCCCTCAGGGGGGCCGGCTACCCAAGCCACGGCCTCTGGCCGTGGTCGGTGACGCGCCTGTCCCCCACGATCATGCGGCAATCGGGCTCGCCCCGGGCGGTCCAGCCGGATGGCGGAGGCGGCGACCCGTCGTCGGCGGCGGGACGGCTGCCGGCGGGGTGGCGGTGGTCTCGGGCGAGGGGGTAGGGAGGGTAGGGGGGCTATGGGCCGCGCCGAAAGGACCCGCCTTCTCATACTGCTCCAGCGCGGAAATGCGCTGCAGATTCGTCCAAAAAAAAATGCGGCCAGCCAACTGGCAGCGGTTTCCAGACGATCACGCCTGGCTACGGGATGTTAGCGTCGGGATCGCCATGGCCTTGAGTTTGCGGTAGAGGGTACTTTCGTTTATGCCCAGTTCGCGGGCTGCGGCGCGACGGTTGCCGCCCTGGCGGCGCAGTGCATCCTCGATCAGAGCGGCCTCCATCTGCTGCAGCGACAGCACCTGCCGGAAGGGGCTCGCAATCCCCGCGTCCGGCAGGCGTAGTTCCGGCGGCAGATGGCGCATCTCGATCAGGCCGCCCGGGCAGAGCACGAAGGCGTGCTCGACGATGTTCTCCAGTTCACGGATATTGCCGGGAAAGTCGTACTGCAGCAGGCGCGCGCGCACCTCGTCGGTCACGCCGGCAAGGTCGCGTCCCTGCAGACGGTTTAGTTTGGACACGAAGTGGTCCACCAGCAGCGGGATGTCCTCCCGGCGGTCGCGCAGCGCCGGCAGGTCGATACGGATGACGTGGATGCGGTAGAAGAGGTCGTCGCGGAAGGCGCCCTTGCGCACCAGACGGGCCAAGTCCTTGTTGCTGGCCGCGATCACACGGACGTCGGCCGCCACACTCTCGACCGCGCCGAGGGGTTCGAAGCAGCGTTCCTGCAGCACGCGCAGCAGTCGCACCTGCATGGCGGGCGAGACGTCGCCGATCTCATCCAGGAAGAGCGTGCCGCCCTTGGCCAGGGCAAAGCGTCCCGGCTTGTCTTTACGGGCCCCAGTGAAAGCCCCGGCGCAGTAGCCGAACAACTCCGACTCGAGCAGCGTGTCCGGCAGCGCCCCGCAGTTGATGGCGACAAACGGCTTACGGGCGCGGTGGGACAGGTTGTGGATGGCCCGCGCCACCAGTTCCTTCCCGGTGCCGCTGGCTCCCTGCACCAGGACCGTGCTGTCACTCTCGGCGATCTGCGGCAGGATGCGGAAGACGTCCCGCATGGTGGCACTGCGCCCGACGATGTCCGCGAAGGTGTAACTCGCCTCCAGTTCCTTGCGCAGTTCCTCCACCTGGGTCAGGTCCCGAAACGTCTCCACACCGCCGATGACCTTGCCCTTGGCGTCACGCAGAATGGCCGTCGAGATCCGGATCGGCACTCGCCGGCCGTCGGCGTCGACGACGTAGACCGGTAGGTTCACCGCAGGATGGCCCGTGGCCAAGGTCGAACGCAGGGCGCAGGCTGTCTCGCAGATGCTGGCCCGCAGCACCTCGCAGCAGGGCCTGCCGAGGGCCTCATCACGCCGCACCCCGACGATCCGCTCGGCCGCCCGGTTGAAGGACGTGATCCTCCACTCCAGATCGACCGTGAAGACACCCTCGTTGATGGAGTCGAGGATCACCTGTCGGTGGTCGCTGTCGTCGGTGCGGGCCATGTGCCTGATCCTGCCTGCAGACGGTTAGCCGAGAACTTGCAGTCTGCCATATAACAAAGCATGTGATCATGCATAATGCAAGACATGCGGGAATCGGCAGAAGTCCATGTGTTGAGCCGGTAGTAACTGTTTTACAGCATATTAAGATCAATCCGTTGGGCTTATAGAGGGATTGGCCTTGTACCTGCTTATATCCTCCTGTAATGCGAATCGCTATCGCCAACTGGAATGATCGGGTGTCGCCGGTGCTGGACTCGGCCGCGAGCCTGACGTTGATCGAGCGTAGTGCTACGGGTGAGACCGGCCGGCAGGTGGTTCGCCTGGACGGCACAGGGGTGTGGAGCCAGGCCCGCCAGATCGGTGCGCTCGGTCTCGATGTGCTTATCTGCGGCGCCGTATCGAAACCGCTGTATGAGCTGCTGGCGGCCGACGGCTTCGAGATCGTGGCGTTTGTGGCGGGAGAGGTGGAGCACGTCCTGGCGGAGTTCCTCCGCGGCGAGTTGCCTGAGCGTGCACTCGCTCTGCCCGGGTGCCGCTGCCGTTGGCGCGGCAAGACAGGTCGCGGCCCACAGGCCAGTGGACGGCACGGGCGCAGGAGTTCGCCAGCGCGAACCGTATCTGCAAAGATGGCCGCGTCGACACCGGCGGCAGCCAGGAACGACACGCTCACGCCGCCGGAACCGGTACACGCAAAGCAAGGAGATCCCATCATGGTCGTCGTGAGTGCCCGCGGTGAATCTGTAGACGCGGCGGTCGACAGCCGTTTCGGGCGGGCGGCGTTCTTCCTCGCCGTGGACGTGCAGAGCGGTGCGGCCCGCGCCTACAGCAACACGCCGAACCTGGAGGCCGCGCAGGGCGCGGGCATCCAGGCGGCGGAGACCGTCGCTCGCCTGGAGCCCGAGGCGGTGTTGACCGGCAACGTCGGTCCCAAGGCGTTCCGGGTCCTGCAGGCGGCGGGCATTCGTGTCTACCGCTGTGAGCAGGGCACGGTGGCGGAGGCGGTAGCCCGTTTCCGCGCCGGTGACCTCGTGGAACTGTCCGGTGCCACGGTCGAAGGACATGCAATCTGAACGCAAACCAGGAGACAACGAACATGCCACAAGGTGATGGAACGGGGCCCAAGGGCCAGGGATCAGGGAGCGGACGCGGTCGCGGTCCTTGCGGCGGCGGGCAGCGCAAGGGGCCGGCGGCAGGAGCCGGAAAAGGACAAGGCGGGAAGGGAAACGGTGCGGGCCGTGGTGGTCGAGGCAAGGGCCGCGGTCAGGGGCGTGGCCCGGCAAAGAGTGGTTGAGTCCGAACCGCAACTGGAAAAAGGGGAAACGATCATGCCACTAGGTGATGGAACCGGGCCTGCCGGGGCTGGGCCCGGCAGCGGGCGTGGCGGCAAGGGCCGCGGTGGTGGCGGCATGGGCCGTGGCGGTGGCGGGCGGGGCCGCATGGGCGGGCCCCAGGCCGCCGGGCCTGCTGGCCAGTGCGTCTGCCCCAAATGCGGCTTCAAGACGGCGCACACGGCAGGACAGCCCTGCACTGACCAGACCTGCCCCAAGTGCGGCACCGCCATGGCGCGCGAGTAGGTACCACAACCACAACGGAGGAACCAGATCATGCCAGCGGGAGACGGAACGGGGCCCCGGGGAATGGGGCAGATGAGCGGACGAGCAGCCGGGTTCTGCGCGGGGTTCGGCCTGCCGGGGTACGAGAACCCGATGCCCGGACGCGGTGTCGGCGCGGGCTGCGGGCGCGGCGGCGGCTTCGCTGGCCGTGGCGGGCGCGGCGGCGGTGGTGGCAGAGGCTGGCGCAACGTGTTCCACGCCACCGGGCTGCCGGGCTGGGCGCGCGCGGGGCTGCCGGTTGGCTGTGTGCCGTACAGTGCCGCCCGTGGACCAGAGCAGGAGCTCGCCGTGCTCAAGCAGCAGGCTGACCGCCTTGACAGCGTCCGTGAGAGCATCCGCCAGCGCCTGCAGGAACTCGAGGCGAAACCCGCGGAGAAGTGACGCCGCTGGAGTAACGCGGCGGTGGGGACGGGGAGCGCTCTGGAGTGCCCCCCGTACTTGCTTTCATGACTATGAGCCCTGGCACCCATCACTATCAGTACCTCTTCGGCCCAGTCCCCTCGCGGCGGCTGGGCTGGTCGTTGGGCGTAGACCTGACGCCGCCGAAGACCTGCAGCCTGGACTGCGTGTTCTGCCAACTCGGCCGAACCACCGTCAAGACGACGGCGCGGCGCGAATACGTTCCCGTGGCGGGCGTGGTGGCGGAGATCGCAGACTGGCTGCAGGGGGGCGGCACCGCCGACTACATCACCCTGGCCGGCTCGGGCGAGCCGACGCTGCACAGCCGCTTCGGCGAGATCATCGAGCAGACTCGGCGGCTGACGACCATTCCTGTCGCCCTGCTGACCAACGGTACGCTCCTGCATCTGCCGGAGGTCCGCCAGGCTGCCTGCATGGCCGCGGTTGTGAAGGTCACGCTCGCGGCGGCCGATGAGACGTTGTTCGCGCGGATCCACCGGCCGTGCGAGGGCGTCACCCTCGCGCAAGTGCTCGAGGGTCAGCGCCAATTGCGGGCCGAGTTCACGGGCGGGTTGTGGCTGGAAGTGTTTCTGCTCTGGGGTGTCAACTCGACTCCGGCGGATGTACGGCGCCTGGCGGCACTGGCGCGGGAGATCAGGCCGGACCGCGTACACCTGAACACCTGTGTCAGACCACCGGCGGAGGCGTCTGCCGAGGCGGTGCCGCTCGAACGCCTGGCGGAACTGGCGGCGTTGTTCGAGCCGCGGGCCGAGGTAGTCGCGGAGTTCAGCGCCGCTCTGTCGGCGCATACCCAAGTAACCGAGGATGCGGTCCTGGCGCTGCTGCGGCGTCGTCCCTGTACCGCACACCAGGTGGCCCAGGCGTTCGGCCTGCACGCCAACGAGGTCTCGAAGTACCTCGGCAAGCTGGTGCGCACGCACCGGGCTAGCGTCGAACGCCGCCACGGTGAAGCCTACTACGTCGGCGCTGGGCCGCAGGCCGCGGAGGGCGACCCCCATGCTTGATGCGTCGCACTCGGCTCGTCTGAAGGGCATGCAGCACGAGTACCACCCGCGCTGCGCGATCTGTGCCCCGCAGAACCCGGCGGGGTTCGGGCTGGACTTCCGGCTGCTGGACGGCCACGCGGTGGAAGCGTCCTTCTCGTGTGACGAGCGCTTCCAAGGCTACCGGAACTGGCTCCATGGCGGCGCCATCGCCGCCATCCTTGACGGTGCCATGACCAACTGCCTGTTCGCCCGCGGTTTGGTTGCGGTCACGGCAGACCTCAGGGTGCGGTTCCGGCAGCCGTTGCCGACGGGTTCTGAAGCCACCGTGCGCGCCTGGGTGGAGCGTTCCCTCGGTCCCCTCCACACGTTGGCGGCTGAGATCGTGCAGGGCGGCAGGGTTGCGGCATCCGCGTCGGGCACCTTCATGGAGTACAGCCCGCAACGCCTGGGCACTCCGGCCCGTGAACCAGGAAACCTGGACCCGGTAGCGATGTCGATGAGACCGCACCTGGTTCCCACACCTGCCACCGGCGCTGGCCCAGCGCCGGGTCCCGGCGGCGACGTGACAGGCCATGGGTGCAGGCAGGCACCGATGGCAAGGAGGGAGACGCCATGACACAGGCAACGGAACAGACGCATGGATCAGCGGCCCGAGATCCACTCTTTGGCTGGCTCGACCATCCCACTGCAAATGCTGCGCTCATCGGGCTGTGCGGCGACAAGGTGGAGTTCTACCTGGCCATCCGCGATGGGGTGATTGCGGACGTGCGCTACTACTCGGAAGGCTGCGACCACCTCCGGTCCCGCGCCGCGGCCGTGGCGCGCCGCGCCAAAGGCAAGGCCATTCTCGACGCGCTGGCCATCAGCCCGCGCGCGATCATCGACGCCGACGAGTGCCTGCCCGAAAAGGGCTGGCACTGCGCCATCCTGGCGGTGAGTACGCTGCATCGGGCCATCGCGAGTTACCTACTGGATCGGCAAGCGCTCCAGGAACGGCAGAGTTGACGATGAACAGCACGACTTCCGTCACGACGCGTTTGCTGGCAGCGTTCTGCCGGGTATGCCCGCTGTGCGTTGGCGCACGGTGGTGGCCGCTGAGTCGGTTCGCGAAAGCGACGAAGGGGATTGAGAGAGCCTGTCCTGCCTGTAAGGCCTATGCACAGATGAAGGACGCGACGCCCATGGAGAGTTCGCCAAACGATGAGTTCTTTGGGCGGATGAACGATCCGACCGCGTCGGCCTCCATCAAGGGGCCGTGCGGGGACCAGATGGAGTTCTACCTCGTCATCCGGGATGACGTCATCGAGGATGTGCGCTACTACACCGAGGGATGCGGTAACACCCGTGCTTGCGGTGGCGCCGTGGCGCGCCGGGCCAAGGGCAGAAACGTCACGGACGCGCTGTCCATCAGTGCCGGCGAGGTCATCCGCTCCGGCGAGTGCGAACCGGCAGCCCACCGTCATTGCGCCATCCTGGCTGTGAGTACGCTGTACCGGGCCATCGCGGACTATCTCTTGGCCCCGTGACCACCCGAGGGGTATGCACGTTGCAGATAAGAATCGCCATCGCCAGCGGAAAGGGGGGGACGGGGAAGACGACGGTTGCCGTCAACCTCGCCTGGGTCCTTGCCGAGCGCGGCCTGACCGTCCAGTACCTCGACTGCGACGTCGAGGAGCCGAACGGCCATATCTTCCTCAGACCCCAGATCACCGCGACCGAGTCGGTGGGGATTCCCGTGCCGGTGGTCGATGAGGGGAAGTGTACCGCCTGCCGCACGTGTGCCGAGGTCTGTCAGTATCACGCTATCGCGGTATTGAAGAAGCCGCTGGTTTTTCCCGAGCTCTGCCACGGCTGCGGCGGCTGCCTGCTGGCCTGCCCGGCAGGGGCCATCCGAGAGGAGTTGCGGACCATCGGGGGGGTCGAGACCGGTTCCGCTGGCCGGATCGGCTTCGGGCAAGGGCGTCTCAACGTCGGTGAAGCCATGTCGCCGCCGCTGATCCGCGCCGTGAAACGGCAGGCGCGAACGGCTGGGGTCGTGCTGCTGGACGCGCCGCCCGGCACCGCCTGCCCGGTCGTGGCGACGGTGCGCGGCGCTGACTATGTACTCCTGGTGACCGAACCGACGCCGTTCGGGCTGAATGACTTGCAGTTGGCGGTGCAGACGGTGCGACAGCTTGAGGTGCCCTGCGGTGTCCTCGTCAACCGGGCCGGTGCGGGTGACGGGCGTGTTCGCGCCTACTGCCAAACCGAGAGGATCGCCCTGTTGGGTGAACTCCCCGACGAGCGGCGCGCAGCAGAGGCCTATTCCCGCGGTCTGTTGCTGGTCCAGGCACTGCCCGAGTGGCGCGGCCGGTTTGAAGCGCTGGGTGATGCCGTGCTCCGTCACGGACAAGAGGCTGCCCTGAAACAATGAACGAACTTGTGGTCATCAGTGGCAAAGGCGGCACGGGCAAGACCAGCATTCTGGCGTCGTTTGCCGCGCTGGCTGGGCACGCGGTCCTGGCCGATGGCGATGTCGATGCCGCGGATCTGCATCTGCTTTTGGCGCCCACGGTCCAGCGTCGCGAGGAGTTTCGCTGCGGTCGTGCGGCGGTCATCCGGCAGACCGACTGTATCGGCTGCGGTGCCTGCCTGGCGCGCTGCCGCTTCGAGGCCGTGCGGATGGACAAAGGCGGGGTGGGTGAAGGCAGGTTCACCATTGATCCGACAGCCTGCGAAGGCTGCGGCGTCTGTGTGAAGGCCTGCCCGGTCGAGGCCATCGACTTCCCCGAGAGGGTCAGCGGCGAGTGGTACGTCTCGGATACGCGCTTCGGGCCCTTGGTGCACGCCCGGCTGAACCCCGGCGGCGAGAACTCCGGCAAGCTGGTCAGCCAGGTCCGTACGGTGGCCCGCGATCTGGCTGCGGAGCGTGCTGCGGACACCGTGTTGGTCGACGGACCGCCGGGCGTGGGTTGCCCGGTGATCGCAGCCATCAGCGGCGCCGCGCAGGTGCTGGTGGTGACCGAACCGACCCTCTCGGGCCTCCACGATCTGCAGCGCGTCCTGGAGTTGACCCGCCATTTCGGCGTCCAGGCCGCCGTTTGTGTGAACAAGTGGGATATCAACCCGGAGTTGACGGAGCAGATCGAGTCCGTCGCCCGGGCGGCGGCCGCGGTCGTTACCGGCAGGGTGCGCTACGACCGGATGGTCACCCAGGCACAGGTCGCCGGGCGCACCGTCGTCGAGATGGGCTCTTCCGCCGCCGACGACGATATCCGTGACGTATGGAGTGCCTTGCTGTCTGCGCGAGATGCTTCACTCACGGGCACGGGAGGCAACCATGGCTGAGCGCGCCACTATCCGGGTTACCGTGCTGGCCAGCAACACGGTCGGCACGCGCGGTCTTCTGGCGGAACACGGCCTGGCTTTCTGGGTTGAGGCCGGTGACCGCCGCTTACTCTTCGATACCGGCCAGGGCCTGGTGTTGGCGGCCAATGCGAAAGCCCTGTCCATTGACCTGCAGACGGTGGACACGGTGGTCCTGAGCCACGGCCACTATGACCACACGGGCGGCCTCGCGTCCGTGCTCGGGAAGACGTTGGGCTGCGTGACCGTCCATGCCCACCCCGACGCCCTGCTCCCGAAGTTCCACCGGGAGGAGGCTGGCACGCGGTCGATAGGCATTCCCCTCCCGTCTCTGACCTCGTTGTCGGGACCGCGTTGTCACCTGCTCCCGTCGCGCGAACCGGTCGAGGTCATGCCGGGAGTCTGCACGACCGGCGAAATCCCGCGCCGGCATCTGGATGAGCCGACTACTGAACCCCTCTGCCTGGACCCCGAGGGCGACCACGCGGATCCTCTTCTTGACGACCAGGCGCTCTTCGTCGCCACTGGCCAGGGGACCATCGTCCTCCTCGGCTGTGCCCATGCCGGGGTGGTCAACACTCTGGACCGCATCAAGGATCTGACCGGCAATGCGCCGCTGCGCGCCGTGCTGGGCGGCCTGCATCTGCGGGCGGCCTCACCCGAACGGCTCGCCCGGACGCTGGCGGCCCTGCAACGGTTCGCGATCGAGACACTGTGCCCAATGCACTGTACCGGCATGGCCGCTACGGCCGCGCTCTGGGCGACATTCCCCGGCGGCTGCGTTCCCGGCGCCGTCGGGACCACGTGGGCGTTCTGAGGAAACGAAAGGACACATCATGGACTCGTGCACGAGCAAGGGTCAGACACCCACGACCACCGGCCCCACCGGCAGAGCCTGTATCGGCGTAGCGAGGGCGCCCGGCGCCGGCAAGACCCCTGACGCAGCGGCGGTGGAGCAACAGCAACTGCATGACCGCCTGCAGAGGATCCGGCACAAGATCCTCGTCATGTCCGGCAAAGGCGGGGTCGGCAAGAGCACGGTGGCGGTCAACCTCGCGGTCACGCTGGCGCTGGCCGGGAG
>CAIZKT010000683.1:0-4236 GCA_903933565.1 uncultured Victivallales bacterium
CGGACACTGCGTCCCCCCTCGTCTCTCGACCCACCACGGCGGCAGGCCCTCGACCCTCTGCGGTTCTCAGACAAGCGAACCCCTACGGAGCTGACTTGCGCCCGGCGACGGTCCCCGGGATGGACACCGGCGGCCCGCGTGTCATGGTGTCGACGTTCAAGGACCGCTGGGCCAAGAGCATCCGCGTCGGCTGCTTCTCGCCGGGCTACCAGGCCTTTTTCACCGGCGACATCGCCGAGATCCTGGTCTACGGCCGAGCGCTGACGACTGAGGAGCAGGATCGTGTCCGAGCCTATCTGACCGCGAAGTGGGGGCTGCCATGATGCCGCAACGCCCGAAAGGCGCCGGCAATGCCGGACGGCTGCGTCTGCCGAATGCCCCGCAATAGAGAGGAACAAGGCATGACCGCGATGGGAACCGTCATGAGCAAGCACGAACGGGTCAAGCGGCAAGCCCTGGGCTTGGAGGTGGACCGCATCCCCAAGTGCGGCGGCTGGATGCTGGGAGTCGAGAGTGTGGCCTGGCTGGCCGAGCTCAGCGTCCAGGCCTACCTCGCCGATCCGTGGACGGGCATGTTGCGGGCCAACCAGCGGCTGGGTGCGGATGCTCTGATCACACCTCGGGCCCCTGACCAGGTCGGCGGCATCCGTTTCAGTCACGTCACACAAGAGGACTTCTCGGCAGTCCAGCCCGAGGTGTTCGTGGAGCTGGCCGAATCCCTGCCCGACTCCGAGGCCGAGGTGCGTGCGGCCTACGATGCCGATGCGGCAGAGCAGAATTACCGCACGTCCTACGGCGACTTGCTGGGGCGGGTCGGTGACATGGCCCTGATTCCCACCCACTGGGAGGCGCAGCCCAACTTCATGCTCTACTGCAGGTACGGCTACGAGGCCTACCTCAGTGCCATCGCCCTGTACCCCGCCGCGGTCGGCAAGGTGTACTGGGCAGACGGCATCCAGGCGCGGGCACGGAATGAACGGCTGATCAAGGTCATGCGGGAGTATGACCTGCCGTGGCTGGTCTTCTGCGGACAGGACTTCTGCAGCGGACAGGGGCTGATGGTGTCGCCGCGTTTCCTGGACGACTACTACTGGCCCCAGGCACGGCGTGCCCTTGAGCCGCTGCTCGACGCCGGGGTCCGGCTGATCTTCCACTGCGACGGTAATGCCATGCCTATCGTCAACAGCGCCTCGGCGTGCGGCTGGAGCGGCTGGCAGGGCTTCCAGTACGAATTCGGTGTCGACCCTTACCGCCTGCGGGAACTGCGTGGCCGGCAGGACCGGGCGCCGCTCTTCCTGGCCGGGCTGTCGGTGACCCGGACGTTGCCCTGGGGGCAGCCTGAGGACGCCGCGGCCGAGGTGGAATGGATCATGGAGTACAGCAACGGCGGCGAGGGTCTGTTCCTCTTCACCAGCAATGTGATCACGGCGGAGGCGCCGCCGCAGAACGTACTGGCGGCCTATCGTCACCTCGACAGGCTGGCGCCCGGCTGGGGCGCCGGTGCCGCGCCGCGAGAGTGGCCGTGGGCAGTCAAGGGGAGGCAGACCGGGCGCGTGGGCCTGTCGTGACACCTTCAGTCCAAGGCTTCGGGGTCAGTCCATCAAGGCGGTCGTCGAGTAGGTACACCAGTACCCGGCCCGGTTCTCGTGAGGTAGCGTTGCTGGTCTGACCGTCACGACGTGTCTTCTCATGATGTCGCGCAACCCGCCCGCAGCGCCATAGTACGGGATCGGCACCTGCCGCCGAAGCCGCCTTCCCGCCACAAGAGGAGCCGTAGCCATGCGAGTTTCGATCGCGGTCGGACTGGCCCTGTTCTGCTGCTTGCCAGCCCTGGCGGCAGTGGAGTTCTGCGTGGCCCCCACGGGGGAGGATGACGCCCCGGGGACGCAGGAGCTCCCCTTCGCCACCGTGGAGCGCGCGCTCGAAGAGACACGTAAGACCACCGGCCCGCGCCGCATACTGGTGCAACCGGGAACCTACTACCTGAGCACGACCCTCACCCTCGGACCGCAGGACTCCGACCTTACGATCTGGGCTGAGCCGGCACAGCCCGCGGTTCTCAGCGGTGGGCGCCTGGTGCGCGACTTCAAGCCCTGGCGCGGGGCCATTCTGCAGGCGGACCTGTCCACGCTGGGTCTGCCGGACCTGGCCTCCCGCGAGCTGTACTACCGCGGTCAGCGCCAGCCTCTGGCGCGCACCCCGAACCTCGACCCGCAGCACCCGCGCCACGGCGGCTTCCTCTACAACGCGCGGGTCGTCGAAGCGGGCAGCACGACGAAGCTGGCCTACCGCGAAGGTGAACTGGATCCAACCCAGTGGACTCACCCCGAGCGCACGCTGGTCACCTCCTACTGCAGCGCCAACGCCAGCTACGAGAACTGCGTCTCCCGGGTCGTCAAGATCGAGGCCGAGCAGCGGACGCTGGAACTGGACCACGGTGTCTACGCTTTCGAGGCAGGCGACCGCTACTATGTCTCCAACCTGATCGAGGCCCTCGACGCCCCCGGCGAGTGGGTGGTGGACCCGGATGCCAAGACGCTCTACTTCTGGCCGCCGGAGGGCACGCTTCAGGGCGACGTGGTCGTGCCCGCGCTGGACTCGCTCGTCGTCATCCAGGGCGACACCAAGGGTGGCCCGCTGGTGACGGGCGTGCGCCTGACTGGCCTGGCGCTGAGCGACTGTCGCGGGGCAGCAGTGAAGCTGACCGGGGCGCGCGACTGCGCCGTCACCGCCTGCGATGTCCGCAACGTCGACATCGCGGTCCACCTGAGTGACGAGACCCACGCCTGCCGAGTGGCGGGCTGTGACATCACGCAGACGGGGCAGGAGCCGATCCGCCTGTGGGGTGAGCCCACGGCGCACGAGCGGGTCAGCCATCATGTCATCGACAACAACTACATCCACGACTTCGGTTACGGCGACTACCATAACGCGCACGCCGGCGTGGTGCTGTGGTCGGTGGCGCACTGCCAGGTGACGCGTAACCACATCCACGACGGCCCACGCTTCGGGGTCAGCTACAACGGCGGCAACGACAACGTCATCGCCTACAACCACATACACCACATGAATAGCGAGACATGCGACACCGGGTTGATCTACACGGTGACCAGCGTGGACTGGGGCAAGCCGGACGAGCAGGCGCGCCGGGCCACGAACCTCGGCAACGAGATCCACCACAACCTGCTGCACGACGCGGGCGGCTACGGCCGCGACAGCGCCAACCGGTTCGAGTATCCGCACTACTCGTGGGGCATCTACCTCGACCTCGCCTCCAGCGGCTGGTCCGTGCATGACAACGTGGTCTACAACACGACTCTGGGCGGCTACCACGTCAACGGGGGCAGCAGCAATGTCTGCGAGAACAACATCCTGGTCAACGCGCAACGGACGCAGTGCCGCGTCGGCCCCTGGCCCAAGTATGAGATGAACGGCAACCGCTTCGAGGGCAATATCGTGGCCAACCTGGCGCCCGGCGCGGCGCTGTACGATCTGGGGGCCTGGAAGCCCGAGTATGTGACCTTCGACCGTAACCTGGTCTACGGCGGCGGCGAAAGCCCCCGCATCCGGGCGGCGGCGGTGCGCGGGCCGCTGCGGGAGTGCTGGGCCAAGTGGCAGGCGCTGGGGCAGGACAAGGCCTCGCTCGTGGCGGACCCGCTGTTTGCCGCGCCCGACCGGCAGGACTATGCCCTCCAGAAGGACTCTCCGGCTCTCAAGATCGGCTTCAGGCCCATCGACCTCTCGGGCGTGGGCAACTACGCCTCGCCCGAGCGTCGCACCTGGCCCCGACCCGAGGTGCCAGTCCACCGCGAGCCGGCGGACTACTCGCCGCGCCGCGAGGCCGCGGCCCAGCCAGCGCGGCGGGACTATGAGGACTACGCGGTCGGCGACGGCGAACACGGGGCGGCGATCGGCGAGGAGGGCACGGCCGGGACCGTGCGGGTCACGGACGCGACGGCGGCCGCCGGCAGCAAGCACAGCCTGAAGTTCACCGACGCCGCCGGTCTCAAGCACGCCTTCGTGCCCTACGCCGCCTATGTCTGGGAAGTGGACGAGGGCCTGCTGCATGGCGGCTTCGACCTGCGCTGGGAGACTGGCGCGGACTTCGTCTACGAGTGGCGCGACGACCCGGCCGTCTATAGCCTGGGGCCGAACCTGCGCGTCGACCCGGAGGGTTTCCTGGCCGCCAACGGCAAGCGTCTCCTACAGCTTGCGGCGGGCCAGTGGGTACGCTTC
>CAIZKT010000684.1:0-12545 GCA_903933565.1 uncultured Victivallales bacterium
CTTTCTTGCCGACCACATCCGAGGCCACGCGGCCCGCGGACGAACGACACCATAATGCCCCAGCTCGGGTTCGGCGAGTTTGTGCGCCGTAACGGCGGGACTGTTTGATTCTCGCGTGCCGCCGCTTGCGGTTCGGTTCGGTGTCCCGCCTTCAGCCGGTCCCAGGGTGGGGGGATTCCGGCTTCCGCCCTGCGGGCGGCCCAGCCCGTGGCTGGAAAGCCGGTACACCGAACCGGGCTGGCCCCGCCAGCGGCCATCCCAGGCACGCCCGCCGAGCTCGAAACAGCCCTGCCGTAACGGCATTGAGGCTAGCAGGCCCGAGCTCCGAGCGCTACGTTACCCCTGCCTATTGGGGGCGCGCCTAACCACAGTCGGCGCCAGGGCGGAAGTCTGCCTGGTTCGGCGGGTAGCTCGGTTGCCAGAGAAGGAGTGACACGACATGGGTCTCAAAGTAGCGTTCATCGGGGCCGGTAGCGTGGGCTTCACCCGTCGGCTGACGGTGGATCTGCTGGGCGTACCTGCCTTTGCGGATCTCGAGATTGCCTACATGGACATCAGCGAGCGCAATCTCGACATGGTCTATCAGCTTGCCCGGCGCGACATCGCGGCCGCCGGACTCACACAGGTCAGACTGACGCGCACCCTCGACCAGCGCGCCGCCATCACGGGCGCCAAGTACGTCATCAACGTCGCCCGCGTCGGCGGCCTGGAAGCCTTTCAATCCGACGTCGACCTCCCGCTCCAGTACGGCGTCGACCAGTGCGTTGGCGATACCCTCTGCGCCGGCGGCATCATGTACGGTCAACGCGGCATCCCCTACATCCTGGGGATCTGCAAGGACATTCGTGAGGTCGCCGTTCCCGGTTGCCGGCTGCTGAACTACGGCAATCCGAATGCCATGCTGACCTGGGCCGCCAACCAGTTTGGTGGGGTCGAGACCATCGGCCTCTGCCACGGCGTCATCGGTGGGCACGCGCAGATCGCCAAAGCCCTCGGCCTGCCCATGAACGAGGTCGATATCATCTGCGCCGGGATCAACCATCAGACCTGGTACGTCTCGGTCAAGCACAAGGGCCAGGACCTCACCGGCAAGATTCTGGCGGCCTACGAAAAAGACCCCGGCCTCAGCCAGACCGAGAAGGTACGCCTCGACATGCTGCGCCGCTTCGGTTATTACAGCACCGAGTCCAACGGCCACCTCATCGAGTACGTCGCCTGGTATCGCAAACGCGAGAAGGAAATCACCGACTGGATCGACCTGGGCTCGTGGATCAATGGCCAGACCGGCGGCTACCTGCGCGTCTGCACCGAGGGCCGTAATTGGTTCGAAACCGAGTTCCCGCAGTGGATGCAGGCCCCCCCGAACCCCATCGGCCCGGACAAACGCGGCCACGAGCACGGCTCCTACATCCTTGAAGGCCTCGAAACCGGGCGCCTCTACCGCGGCCACTTCAATGTGGTCAACCAAGGCTGCATCAGTAACCTGCCCCCCGACTGCATCGTCGAGGTCCCCGGTTACGTTGACTACAACGGCATCAACATCCCGCGGGTTGGCGACCTACCCATGGGCTGTGCCGCGGTGTGCCTGGCCTCGGTCACCGTGCAGCGCCTGGCGGTCCATGCCGCGGTCCAGGGCGACGACCTGCTGCTGCGCCAGTCTTTCATGATGGACCCCCTCACCGGCGCCGTCTGCAATCCACCCGAGATCTGGCAGCTTGTCGATGAGATGCTGGTTACCCAGGCCAAGTGGCTGCCGCAGTACAAGAAGGCGGTCGCCCAGGCCAAGAAGCGTCTAGCCGCCGCCAAGGCCGCCGGCACCCTTATCCCGACTCGCCAGGGCTACCAGGGCGCGGCCCGCCTCCACACCCGTACCGTGGCGGAGATGGCCGCCGACCGTGCCGCCGCCAACCGGCAGGCGGGTGAGGCCGATAAGGCCCAGGAACGCCCGGCCGCCAAGGGCAAGACCGCCGCCAAGGGCAAAGCCACAAGGCCGACGCCTCGAGGCCGGTGAACTGAGCGTCGGCTCTGACCCGACCCGACCCGCGCGGGGTCCGCGTTTCAAGGTGCCATCATCTCGCGGACCTTGCGGACCAGATCATTACGCGAGAAGGGCTTGGAGAGGAATTGCTGGCTCTCGTCCAGTACCCCGCGCTGCATGATCGTGTTGGCCGTGTAGCCAGACATGAACAGACACTTCAGGCTGGGGCGCTGCTCGGCAAGGCGCCGGGCCAGGTCGCGTCCGTTCAGGCCCGGCATGATCACGTCGGTGATCAGCAAGTGAATGGGGCCGGCATGCGCGCCCGCCAGGCGCAGTGCCTCTTCCGGCGTGGCGGCCGCCAACACGGTGTAGCCAAGGGGTTCGAGGAACAGGCGTGTGGTGACTCGGATGGATTTCTCGTCCTCAGCCACCAGGATCGTTTCGCTGCCGCGGGGCGGTTCCGCCGAGGTGGCGGGCCCCGCGGCCGCGTCGGGTTTCGCCGCCGCCCGCGGCAGGTAGAGCCTGAACGTGGTGCCTTGGCCCGGCTCGCTGTAGACGTTCATCCACCCGGAGTTCTGCTTGACGATGCCGTATACGGTGGCCAGTCCCAGGCCCGTACCCTGCCCGATGCCCTTGGTGGTGAAGAACGGTTCGAAGAGCCGCGCGAGGACGTCCTTGCTCATGCCGCAGCCGTCGTCACTGACGGCCAACAGGACGTAGTCGCCGGGGGCGACATCGGGGCGGGCCGCGGCATCGGCCTGGTCCAGGGGCACGTTCTCCGTCTCGAGGGTGACCTTGCCCACCCCGGTGATGGCGTCTCGGGCGTTGGCACAGAGGTTTGCCAGAACCTGGGCGATCTGGCCGGGGTCTATCTTGACCGGCCACAAGTTAGCGCCCGGCAGCCAGGCCAGCTCAATGTCCGCGCCCAGCAGACAGCGTAGCATCTTGACCGTTCCCGCTACGGCGTCGTTCAGCTCCAGTACCTTGGGCGCGATGATTTGCTTGCGGGCGAAAGCGAGGAGCTGCCGGGTGATGTCCGCCGCGCGCTGGGAGTCGCTGCTAATCTCGTCCAGGTAGCTGCGGATGGGGTGCTCCGGCGGCAGGCCGTCACGGCACAGTTCGGCGTAATTCATGATGCCCATCAGCAGGTTGTTGAATTCGTGTGCCACGCCTCCCGCCAGCCGCCCCACCGACTCCATCTTCTGCGCCTGCTGAAGCTGGGCTTCAAGGGTGACCTTCTCCTCGTTCCCTTGCTGGCGTGCAGCCATCTCGGCCGTGAGCGCCGCCGTCCGCTCACGCACTTTCTGTTCGAGGGTCTCGTTCAGGGTCTGCAATTCCTCGCGTGCCCGCAGCAGCTCCCGATTCTGCATAAAGGCGACCTCGTAGGTCGAAAGCAGCAGGCGCAGCGCCTGTTCGGGGGTGGTCGAAATCCGGTAGGTAGTCCCATCAAAAGTCACGGTCTCCTCGGTCAGAGGTGTGCGCCTGTCACCGGCGCGGTGGTGCGAGAGAATCTCCACGATCTTCGCGGCTAGGTAGTCGCTTTGGTAAGGTTTTGGGATGTGGAAATCGGCGCCGGCTTCCAGGGCGGAGAGAACGTCACTCGGCGTCGACAGTGAGGTCAGCAAGATCACGGGAATGCCGTGCAAAACGGGATCATGCTTGACCGCGTGGCAGAGTTGGAACCCGTTCATGACCGGCATCCTGACGTCGCTGATGATGAGCGCCGGTCGGCGTCGGCGTACCGACTCCAGAGCGTCGTAGCCATTGACCTCGATGTGGGTCTCATAGCCCCGAATCCGCAAGGTCTCCTCGATCTGGGCCGCCTGGGTCGGACTGTCTTCGACGATCAACATGTAGCTGGCGGCTTCTGCGGTGTCCGCCTGGCTCAGGTCGCCGAGCAGTCGCTGGACGGCCTGGTGCAGGACCTCATCGCCCAAGGGCTTACGGACGACCGCCACGGCGCCAGCCGCCATGCCCCTGGCCAACTCTTCGGGCGCCTCTAACTGCGTCCATAGCACCACCGGGATCTCGCACAGGGCGGCATCACCCCGGATTCGCTGGCAGAGCTCGTAACCGTCCAGGCGCGGCATAACGATGTCGCAGACCACCAGTCGCGGCTTGTCCTTGCTGAGGTAGAGGAGCGCCTCGACCCCATCGCGCACCGTGGCGACCGTAAGGCCACGCTCTTGCAGGTAGAACTGCAAGCGCAGTGCCTGGGTCGCGCTGTCCTCGACGATCAGGATGTCGGCAGATCTTGAGTCTTGTGTCTTCACGCGGTTTGCCTTTTGCCGAGGCTACGCAGAAACGCGCCGATCGCTTCTGGCGCCAGCACGTGTACGGCGGCGCCCAGACGAATCGCCTCACCTGGCATGCCGTGGACGATCGAACTGGCGCGGTCCTGAGCGATGGTAAGACCCCCACGGTCCCTGATCAGTTTCAATTCTGCCGCACCGTCCGTGCCCATGCCGGTGAGCAGAACCGCGACAGCCTGCTTGCCAAAGGCCGCCGCCACCGACCGGAACAAGTACGAGACCGCCGGGCGCAGCCCGTTCTCGGCTGGGTCGGCAGCGAGCCTGACGCGATGGGCGCTGACGCCCAGGTGTGTCCCATTGGGGGCCACGTAGACATGGCCGGGTAAAAGAAAGTCGCCGTCCGCGGCAACCTGCACCGGCAGGCCGGAGGTCGTGGCCAACCACTCGCCAAGTCCCGCCGTGAACCCGGCGCAAATATGCTGCACGATCACCAAGGGGAAGGGCAGACCCTTCGGCAGCGCCGCCAAGATGGTCGCGATGGCTGCCGGGCCGCCGGTTGAGGCGCCGATGGCGACGATGCGGACCTCGGCGGGGCCGGGTTCGGGAGCGACCCAGCGCGCCGGGGCGGCAGCCGCCCTAGTCTCAGCTTGGGCCCAGCGTCGCACCACCTTGACCTCGGCCATCAGGCGCACGGTCTCCACCAGTCTCTCGGCGCTGGCGGCAAACTCCGGGTGGCCAAACCCGTACGGCCGCGGCATGATGGCGACCGCCCCGAATTCGAGCGCCCGAAAAGCGGTCGCGGATTCCTCGACCGTGGAACTACCGCTGACAATCACAATCGGCGTCGCCTGTGTCTCCATGATCCGGCGCGTGGCCTCGAAGCCGTTCATCCCCGGCATGTGAATGTCCATGGTGATGACGTCCGGCCGACAGTCGCGGACCATGGCGACGGCCTGTTCCCCATCATGAGCCACACCTACAACCTGTAAGTCGGCCGTCAGACTGAGAATGTGCGTCAAAAAATCGCGCACGACGGCCGAATCCTCGACGACCATAACGCGGACTTTGGGCGTCTCCGGCGCCGCGGGGCTCGGAACGCGAGGCTCCAAAAGGTGGCTCATGAGTGTCTCATAGCTGGTCGGACGGGTCGGACAGGTCAGACAGGTCAGACAGGTCAGACGGGTCGATTTTCAGATCAGCCTACCGATTACTTCCAGCAGATCTCCCTGGCTGAAGCTGCTCTTGACGATATAGGCATTCGCGCCGGCGTCGATACCGCGTTCACGGTCTTCCTGCGCTTCGCGGGCGGTCACCAGCACGATGGGCAACTCGGCCAGGGCTGGGTCCTCGCGGATGCGCTTGGTCAACTCGAAGCCGTTCATTCTGGGCATCTCGACGTCGGAGATCACCAGATCGAACCTTTCGTTACGCAAGGTATTGAGAGCGGCGCTGCCGTCGGGTGCCGTCTTGACCTCGTAACCGGCCGAATCGAGGATGCTCTGCACCATGGTCCGGGTCGTGATGGAGTCATCCACCACCAGCAGTCTCTTGGCCCGTATCGCCTCTTCTGTCCCGGGCTCCGGCCTGGTGGTTTGGCTGCGGAGGACGGCGGTAGCGAGCAGGTCCGAGACGTCGAGGATAGGCACGACTCTGCCCGAGCCAAAGACGGTGGCGCCGGCCAGGTTTCGCACCCGGGGAAGCAGGCGGCCGAGCGGCTTGGCCAGGACCTCCTGTTCGCCCACAACCTGCTCAACCGCGAAGGCCATGCATGCCTGGCCCTGGCCGAGCACCAGCAGCGTCAACGGCGCGTTGTCGGCGGCGACGGCGGGCACTGGGGTCAACCCCAGCACATCCGCCAAGCGGACCAGCGATAACGTCGCTCCATCCAGGCAGATGCTGTCACGGTTCTCGAGCCGTTTAACGGAGGCCCACGGCAGACGCAGCACCCGGACCACGTTGGTGGTCGGGATGACGAAGTCGCGGTTGGCCACGCGCACTAGCGTGCCACGCAACGTGGCCAGGGTCAGCGGCAGCAGGATGCGGATCGTGGTACCGACCCCGAGCGCGGACTCGAGGCTCACCGTGCCCCCCAGCATGGCCACACTCTCCTGGACGATCGCCATGCCAAGGCCGCGTCCGGAGAGGGTTGTCACCTCCCGGCGGGTCGTAACCCCAGACCGGAAAACCAGTTGCACGGCGTCCAGATCGCAGAGCGCCTCGGCCTCGCCCGCCGCCAGCAGCCCGGAGCGGACCGCGGCCGCTTTCACCGCGGCCCCGTCGATACCGGCCCCGTCGTCGGTAATCTGAATGTCGACCTTCCCCCCGGCCTGGGTGATGACCAGAGCCACGCTCGCACGGGGCGCCTTGCCGCGGCGAATGCGTTCAGCGGCGGGCTCGATGCCGTGGTCGATGCTGTTGCGAACCACGTGCAGCAACGCATCTTTGATCCTCTCGAGGATGCGCTTGTCGATCTCGGTTTCGCTGCCGCGCAGTTCGAAGGCGATGTCCTTGTCGGCGTCGCGGGCCAGATCATGCACCAGCTTGGGGAAGCCGGCCAAGATGGTGGCGAAGGGCAGCATCAGCGTCCGCTTCACGTCATCCAATAAGCGCTCGAGCAGCGTGTCAAACCGCCGCCGATCGGCGGCCATGCCGCGGACAAGATCGGCAACGCCAGCGCTGACGGCCTCAGCCTGCTCACGATCCTGATCGAGATGCGCGAGCAAGCGCGCCGAGAGCTCCGTCAGCGCCGCGCCCGACCCAGCGCTGGACGCCGAAGAAACCGCCTTGGCGGCGAGGTGCTCGCGTAGACTGCGGACCAGGGGTACGGTCGTGGCCCAGAGCCGGTCCCGTTCCGCCACCGCGGCGGCCAGGGCTCCGAGTTCAAGGGTCCGTTCGGCCCAGGCCAACTTCACCCCCAGCAGCTCTTCGGCTTGCAGGAAGATGGCGTCGAGTTTGCTGGTGGCAATGCGGACGGTGTCGCCGCCCGCGGGCGGCCCCTCCGCAAGCGGTACGCGGGCCGCGGCAGGCGGCCTCTCCACTGGCGGTACGCGGACCGCGGCAGGCGGCCCTTCCGCAAGCGGTACGCGGACCGCGGCAGGTGGCCCCTTCGAAGCCGGAACGGTCTCCGGGGTCTGCCTCTCGCCTGCCGCGTTCCCATGGCCTGCCGCAAGGGCGTCAACCCGCTGGCCCAGGACCGTCACAGACCGGTGCAAATCCTCGATGATCTCGGTCGAAAGCACCTGCTTGCCGGTCTTGAGGGCGCCGAATGTGCCCTCCAGCGTCTGGCACAGCCGCTCGACCTCGCCAGCGTTCACCGCGCCCGCCGCGCCCTTGAGGCTGTGCGCCTCACGGAAAAGCGTCTCGATCAGCGGCACTTGCGCTTCCCGGCTCGCCGACGTCTGGAGTTCGAGCAGACCCGAGCCAAGCGCCTCCACGTGCTCACGCGCCTCGACCAGAAAGGTCGCCATGAGCCTCTTCAGAAAGTCGGCGTTGAGTTGGGTGCTCATTCGTGGTTCAACTGCCTGGACTAGCTGGACTACCTGGACTACCTGGACTAGCTGGACTGTTTAAACCGCGGTCTTCAGGTTCTCGGCTTTCCGCTCGTTTCCCGAGTCCACCATGGCTTTCAGGCGCATGCCGACCTCTTGCAGAGAGTGCGCCGCTGCGCTCAGTTGCCGGGCGCCTTCGGCGTTCTGCGTGGTCGCCTGTCTGATATTCTCCATGGCGCGTCCGACCTGCTCCATGCCGACCAACTGTTGCTGGCTCGAGGCGGCAATCTGCACTGCGGCTCGGGTCGCGTCCTGGACCGTGTCAGCCAGGGTCTTGATGGCCTGGCCGGCCTCCTGGGCCTGTTGGCTGCCAGCGGCGACGCTCTTGCCGCCCTGCTCGGCCTCCATGACGGCCTTGCCCGTGGCTCGCTGCACCTCGGAGAGAATGGCGCGCACCTGCTTGGTTGACTCTTTGGACTGCTCGGCCAGACTGCGGATTTCCTGCGCCACCACAGCGAAGCCTCTGCCCGCATCGCCAGCTTTGGCTGCTTCGATCGAGGCGTTCACCGCCAGCAGGTTTGACTGTTCGGCCAGGTCTGTGACCGTCGAGACGATATCCCCGACCGCCTGGCTCTGCTCGCTCAAGCGGGTGACGCTCTCGCCGATGGAACTCATCTGGTCACGAATCCGACTCAACCCTTCGGCCGTCTGATCGGTGGCCTGGCGGCCTGCCTGGGCGGCGCGTGCCGCGCCCTGGGCATTGTCGGCCACCGCCTTGGCTTTGTCGGCGGCCACCTGCGCGGTCTGGCGTACCTCCTCCACGGTTGTCGTGGTCTCGGCCACGGCCGCCGCCGCCTCGCTGGCGTTGGACGCCAGTTGCGAGATGGTCGAGGAGATCTGGCTGGCCGTCGAGGCGAGGGCATTGACGCCTTCCCGAATCGGCCCGGTGATGGCGCGCGCCGACAGCCAGGCCACCAGAACCCCAGCGAGGGTGGCCAGCAACAGCCCGACGATCAGGATCGTACTAGTCAGCGCGAGGCCGGCAGCGACTTCATTGGCCGCCTGCTCAATCGCCCGCATCCCGCCGTCGGCCACGGCCGTGGCCTTGGCCGTAACCGCATCCCCAGCGACCCAGAGCGCGTTGGTCTGCTCGGCGATCGCGAGTTGGCTCTTCAGGATCCTCTCCATGCCGCTGCGGTAGTTGTCGGCGGCTTCACGGACTTTCCGCAGCATCACCTGATGCTGCTCTTCTTTCACGGTCGGCTCCAAGACGGCGAGGCAGCGGTCAAGTGGGGCAAACCCCTTCAAGGCGTTCCGCAGAGCTTCCGTGTCGCCCGCGGCCTGCGCCTTGAAGTTGTCGACCCGGATGGCGTTGCCCAAATCAATCAGTTCCGTCACCGCGGCAGTCTTCAGGCGGCTCTCTTTCAGCAACGCTCCGTCCAGTTTCTGCTCGATCTCAGAGTCCATCTTCTGATAGTAGGAATGAAGCAAGTTCCGGCATTCGTCCATAAAGGTCTTGGCCGCCGCATCCAGTCCGACTTCCTGCACGGCCAGGTTCTTGTATTCGGCTTCCACCCCGTCAACCCTGGCCTCGAACTCGGTGGTTTTCGCCTGAGCCTCCGTCTCTCCCTTGTCCAAATCCACCAGATCGGGAAACTTGGCCGACAGGTCGTTGGCTGCCTTTAGGTCGTCTTTGAGCGTGACCAGCGCCTGGCGCCCTTTTCGCAGAAATTCCTCGCGGCCGGTCAACGCATAGTTCGGGATATCATGCAGGACCCGCCAGGCCGAAATATCCACGTGGTTGGCCACGCGGACCTCCGGCGCGTGCTTGGTGGCGACGTTGGCTGCCAGCCTGACGGCCAGGGAGATGCGCCAGACGGCGAGGCCGCCGAGGCCGCACATCAACACGATCAACGCTCCGAATGCCAGTCCGAGTCGCGAACCCAAGGTCAGTTTCTGCATCGCTGCGCCTCCTTACTAGTCACCGCTCACGGCTCACTTTGATTCACCACCAAGGTCGGGTCTGCCAGCAGTTTGGCGGCGGCCAGGACGACAGTCCCATCCGCCGTAACGCCTTTGAGATAGGCGGCGCGCACTTCTGTGAGCGTAGGCAGCGACGCTTGCAGCCCTGCCACGCACAGCCGCCGGACCCCGATGATACGCTCTGCAAGAACGCCGAACTCCAGGTCTGCTGATTGCAGGACGATCACCTGTCGCGAATCTCGCAGGCCGCGTTCGGCCAGCCCGAAGATCTTACGGAGGTCGACCACGGCAAGGATCTGACCGCGCACACAGGTGACCCCCAGAACGTGGTCAGGCAGGCCTGGCAGTGGCGTCACCTCTACCAGGGGGCCAACCTCACGCACGTAGGCCAATTCCAGGGCATGGACCTCGTCGGCCAGGCCAAATTCAACCACGTCGAGCCAGGAGCCGTCCGCCGCGGCGTCGGTTGCCGACTCGCGGGCGAGCAACCTGGCCCTGGCTTGGAGCAGGTTTGCCGCCGCCGAGGCAGCCGCGGGGTCGTGCCGCGTCTCATTCATGCGTGCCGCCCTCCGCTGGCCGCGCCGGTCAGCTTCCACATGCCCGCCGTGGCGATCAGCATGCCGGACAAACTCCCGACCGTAAGGCCGCCGGAATCCGGCAGTTCCTCGCTCTCTTCGCGCCCCGCCAAGAGCTGGCGGGCATTGGCTAAGTGCTTGGCCGCCACCGACAGTCGCCCCTGGCGATGCTGGAGATTCGCCAGGGCAAAGTGCGCCAGCACGTGGCTGGGAGCGAGGAATACGACATTGCGTAAGGCCTGCAATGCATCCCCGTCGCGCTGCAGTTCCTGGAGGATTCCGGCGCGCAGAAAATGCAGCCCGGCATCGGTCTTGGCGTCAGCCAGGGCGCGGTCACAGCAGACCAGAGCCTCCGCCAGTTCGCCGAGATTGGCGCAGGCCCGGGCCCGCGAGCCGAAGTCGGCTGGCGGGACTCCGGTGGCGGCAGGTGAGGGGGCCGCGGCGACCCGCGGAGCGTGGCAGGCGGGAGCTAGCGCCAGCACGGTGGGCGGCTCTCGAAACGCCGCAGCCTGGGCCGCGGCGGCCTCGTTCTCTCGGGCCATCCGAGTTGCCTCTGCCACGTTTCCCGCGTCGGGTTTCGTCTTCGCTGGCCCACTGTCCTTGCGGTACAGCGCCACACTGGGCGCTGCCAGAGGGGTGAACTCGCCGAAGTCTATCTGGCTGGCCTCGACCGCGCCGAACAGCAGGAGGCCGCCGTCGACCAAGGCGCGGTGAAAGCGCTTCACCACCTGCGTGGCCCGCGTCGGGGCGAAATAGAGCAAGACGTTCCGACAGACGATGAGATCCATGGCAATGGTGTTGCTCACGATGGAGGGATACGCGTCGTCGACCAGGTTCAGACAGGCAAAACGGACCCTGCGCTTCAGCCACGGTTGCAGCTCGTAACGGTGGCCGGGATGCGTCAGGAAGTAGCGCGGCTTGACCCAGTCGGGCGTATCGCGAAAGGACCACTCGGTGTAGACGCCGACCTCGGCTCGGGCCAGGAACTTCGGGTTGATGTCGGTGCCCAGGATGGAGATGCTCCAGTCGCTCAGGTCAGGCAGGAGCCGGTGCAGCAGCATGGCCAGCGAGTAGGGTTCTTCGCCCGTCGCACAGCCAGCGCTCCAGAAACGCAACCGCCGGTCGCCCATGCGCTTGGCGGCGATCAGCTCGGGCAGCAGTGTGGTTTCGAGAAAGGTAAAGGCGTGCGGGTCGCGGAAGAAGTGGGTTTCGCCGATGGTCAGGCTACCCGCCAGCGTTTCGATGTCGGTAGTCTGCAGGTCGCGCTGCAGCAGAGCCTCGGCGTAGGTGCGCACCTCCCGACAGCCGACGTCGCGGGCCGCCTCAACCAGGCCGCGTTCCAGATCGGCAAAGCGTGAGGCCGGAAAATGCAGCCCCGTGCAGCGCTCAATACGCTCGCTGAGCTGCTGCAGCACAACCTCGGGAATGACCTGAGAGGGGGTCGGCATCTGATCTTACTGTATTCGCTCTGAAGCGCTGAAAAATGCCTACTTCGTTTCTTCTGGCCCACTGCCGCTTTGCGCCGCGCGGATGCGCTCCTGATCTTCCAGGTCGAAGAACTGCTCCAGGTCGTAAATGAGGATGACATCACCCTCGAGTTTGAGCAGTCCCCGCACTCGGTAGCCCTGGCCCGGCAGCACGTCTTCTGGGGAAACGGCTCGCGCGCTGGTCAGCACTTGCAGCGCCTCCACCTCGTCCACGACCAGAGCCACCGTCAGTTGCGAGGTTCGCGTGATCATGAACTGATCCGCCGGGCGGACTGGGCGGTCGGGCAGACCGAGGCAGCGCCGCAGGCTGATGACCGGCAGCAGTCTTCCGGCCAGGTTAATCACGCCAAGGATGAACGCCGGAGTCTCCGGCACTGGCGTCACGGCGACGGCCCGGACAACGCGCTCAACCACCTCCAGGCGCTGGGCGTAGCGCTGTCCATCCAGCACAAACACCACCACCTGATCGCTGATCTTCTGGTCTTGGGACATTCGGGCATCCGCAGTCAAACGCTTGATCGGCGGCACCCGGGATCACCGAGGGCTGCCGCGCTCCGTCCTGGTGAGGTACCGGCGGTCGCTGCACGATATGGCTGAATATAGAGGGATTCCCGGCGAAGTACAGGCGACCACGCGCAACCAGGCGCAGGTCAGTTCCGTAGGTGGTGACACCTCAGGTCCTGGGGTTCAGGAAACGGCGAGACGGCGAGACGGGGAAACGGCGACTGGAGGAGACGGACAGGGAGACTGGCGGAGAGGAAAACAGGGTTCAGGGTCAGCCC
>CAIZKT010000685.1:0-1729 GCA_903933565.1 uncultured Victivallales bacterium
GCAATACACTTAGTCGATCAGGCTCCGGCTGGCGCCTCTTGGTTTCGGAGCTTCGGTATTAGAGTTTCCACCACGAAGCCCACGCGCGGCTGCGCCGCGCGGAAACACTGAGGTACCTTTATCGACAGATGCCTCCCAAAGCGTTCCTAATCTTAATCGTAATCGTAATCGTAATCTGCTACCACGGAGAGGATTACGATTACGATTACGATTATGAAGCAAGCCGTCCTATCGACAGCCAGAAGTTGCTGGCAAGTTACGAGAAACTATTGAGAGAATCACGCCAGCGCGCTACACTACTAATGGTCCCAAGAGCTTCGCCGCCGATCGCCTAACCCGCCGACCGAGACCACCAGGAGCATGTGTCATGAGCGACATCACCCGCACCGACAGCCAGAGCCTCATCAAGTTGGCCGTAAAGCTGACCGCCGTGGAGGCGCCCGCCCTGCAAGCCGCGCTTAAACAGGAGATCGCCGCCGGCAGCCGTACCATCGTCTTTGACCTGCGCGCCACCACGACGCTGGACTCCACCGGCATCGGCCTGCTGATCGCCACCAGCAATACCCTCGCCACCATGCAAGGCGCTATCCGCCTGCAGAACGTCGCGCCGGACATCCTGAAGCTACTGCAGCACATGCGCCTGGCGGACCGGCTGCACGCCACCGCTACCGCCACCGGGGAGGCCAACCGTGGATGATGAACTGCTGAAAATGTTTGTCGTCGAGTGCCGCGAACACCTAGCCGATATCGAGGGCGATTTGCTGCGCATCGAGGAGGAGGGCGCCAATATCGACGAGGCCCTCGTCAACAAGGTCTTCCGCGCTGCCCACTCCATTAAGGGCGGTAGCGGCTTCTTCGGCCTGAACAAGGTCAAGGAGCTCTCCCACAAGGCCGAGACCGTCCTCGACATGCTGCGTTCGCGCAAGATGACCCCCAATGCCGAGGTCACCAACATCCTGCTGGCGGCCTTTGACCAGTTGCGCGAAATGATCAACCACGCCGATACCAGTGACGAAGCCGACATCTCTGATAACGTCGTGAGCCTGGTCGGACTAGCATCCTCCTTCCTGCCACAGGACCAAAAAGCTTCGCTCACCGCCCAGGTGACCCTGACACCTGCCAGCGGGCTTGGTCAGATCACCCTGCCGCAGACCGACGTCGACCGCGCCCGCCGTACCGGGCTCTTCATCTACTGGGCCGATTGCGACCTGATCAACGACATCGAGGCGCGCGGCCAGGATATCCTGGCGCTCTTCAAGCGCCTCTCCAGCGCCGGCGAAATTCTGGACTGCGCCGTGGACACCGCCGCCATCGGCACGCTCGACGACGTCCTCGGCCACCGCGTGCCACTGCGGCTGGTGGTGGCCACCGTGCTGGAACCGGACATGGTGGCCGGGCTGTTCGAGCC
Organism: uncultured Victivallales bacterium; assembly: GCA_903933565.1. Taxonomy (GTDB): domain Bacteria; phylum Verrucomicrobiota; class Lentisphaeria; order Oligosphaerales; family JAFGRS01; genus CAILUI01. The sequence goes on from CAIZKT010000685.1 coordinate 1,409, forward strand.
GATCCCGCGCGAGCGCGTCAAGCTGCTCATGGATCCACATGCCGACCGGCCGCTCTCCGCCGTACCTGCGGCCACGCCCCCCCCCACCCCATCCACGCCGCCGCCCCCACCGGTCAAACCGCCACCCGCCGACGCGCCACTGGTCTTGGCCACGCCGCTGGCACCGGCCGTGCCAGCCGAGGCCCCCGCGCCACGCCCCCCGCCGCGGCCAGCCGAAGCTGGCGCCCCGGCCGAAGCCGCCGATGAGACCCTGCGCGTCAACGTCGGCCTGCTCGAAACGCTCATGAACCTGGCCGGCGAGCTGGTCCTCAGCCGCAACCA
>CAIZKT010000686.1:0-3911 GCA_903933565.1 uncultured Victivallales bacterium
ACCGGCAAAGCGCATCTCACCAAAGGTGCCCACGGCATCCGCCTGAGGAATACCGGTCCCACACTTGTCCTTAACTCCATCGAGGTAACAAAACCATGAAACTAAAATCGGCAATCATACTGATCTTGGCGCTGGCGTTGGCCACCGCACAGGCGAAGGAACTGCGCGTGTACATGATCGGCAACAGCCTGACCGATAACGTCAACTACGACGGCTTCAAGAAGCTCGCCGAGAGCCGTGGTTACACCCACACCTGGGGCCGCTCCATGACGCCGGGCGCGCCGATCTTCTGGCATTGGACGCACGACCCGGCGTTCACACAAGGACCGTTCGGCGCGTGGAAGAAAGCGCTCAATGAATACCAGTGGGACGCCATCACGTTCCAGCCGTTCTCGACTTACAAAAACGAACTCGACGCCGCGACGAACTTTATCGGGGTGATCGAGAAAACGAACGCCAGCGCGCAAGTGTTCATCTACGCCCAGTGGATGACGCGCGACAAGGGCGACTTCGACGTGTACTGGACCCAGCCGGGCAGCACCGCAACCGGCACGCGCAATTACTACGAGCAATTCGTGTTCGACATGCGCAAAGCCTGCCCGAACATGAAACCGTTCCGCCTGATCCCCGCCGGGCACGCGATGTACTTGCTCAACCAGAAAATAAAAGCCGGTCAGGTGCCTGGCTTCCGCGACATCCGCGAAGTCTATAACGACGGTATCCACCTCAACAACGTCGGCTCGTACATTGCCGGGTGCTCGTTCTTTGCGACGATCTACGGTGAATGCCCGGTCGGTCTGCCGGCCGAGCCGTATCAGCCGCAACCCGGCCATCGCGGCACCAAGATCACACCCGAACTCGCCCAGATCATCCAGGAAACCGTCTGGGAAATCGTCGCCACGCATCCGCTGACCGGCATCACGAGCAAAGACCCGGTCAAAATCGTCAGCCCGATTCTCACCGACGCCGTCCAAGGCAAACGCTACGAGATGACGCTGCTGCCGGCATTCGGACGCGCGCCCTACAAATGGTCGCTTGCCGCCGGTCAACTCCCGGCCGGCCTGACGCTCAGCGCCGACGGCGTCATCAGTGGCACCGCGCAGACAGTCGGCGAATCGAAGCTCACGTTCCAAGTCGGCGACGCCAAGCGCGAGTTGACGTTGAAAGTCGTGGCCGACACGAAACCGGAAATCACGGATCGCGCCTTGCCGTCCGGCCAAGTCGGCAAGTTTTACCGGCACCAACTCACCTCCCAAGGCGGCAACGGCCCGGTCACGTGGCGTCCGACCAAGAAAGAATCGTTGCCGCCCGGCATGGAACTCACGATTGGCGGCGAACTGGTCGGCACGCCGGTCAAGACCGGCGAGTTCATGTTCCCGGTCGAGGCGTTCGACTCCGACTTCGGCGCACCGGATACCGGTGCCGCCAACCTGACGTTCAAAGCGAACGAGGCCGAGAAGGATGTGTTGTTTGTCCGGCCGGTCGGGCCGAAGTCGGTGACTGTGGACGGCAAACTTGACGAACCGTTCTGGAAACTCGACAACAAGATCGCCAAGCTCGTCGAAGGTCAGAAGACTGGCGTCGAAGCGGCGTTCGATGTTGTGACCGACGGCGAAAATCTCTACGTCGCGATTCAAGTCAAAGGTGGAAAACTCCCTGAGAATCCACAGGAACTTTGGAACGGTAACTCGGTGGAAGTTTATCTCGACATGCTCAACAGCCGCGAGACCGTGTACAACTTCCAGCATCGCCGGCTCGTGTGCGGTCCGTCGGGGAAGAAGACGTACATCGTCGGCGAGAAGTGGGGCATCAAGTTCGCCACGCAGAAGACCGCCGACGGTTACACGGTCGAAATTTCCGCCCACAACTATGGTCTCGGCGCCCGCCTCAACAGCCGCGCCCTCGGTTTCGATGTCGCGGTCAACGATTCCGCCGACGGCAAAACGCGCGCCTGCCGGCTCGTCTGGCGTGGCACGAAGAACGACGACACCGATCCGAGCGGTTTCGGCACGGTCGTGTTGCCGAGTGAGGAGAAAAAGCGATGAAACGATTTCTGATACTTGGTGCCGCAGTGATGCTGGTCTCTGTTGCCGGTGCGGACACGGGCGGCTGGTTCGTGTTTGAACCGGCCAACGATGCCGGGCCGAGCGCCATTGGCATGGAAGACTGGCTCGAAAAGCCGGCTGGCAAACATGGCCGGATCACGCGTGTCGGCGACAAGCTGATATACCACGGCCAGCCCATCAAGCTCTGGGGACTTAATCTGTGTTACGGCACTTGCGCGCCGGACAAAGCGCTCGCCGACAAACGGGCGGCGTTCTATCCGAAGTTCGGCATCAACACGGTTCGCCTCCACAAGTTCGTCGACGGTCCAGGCTGGGCTGGCATTCAATCGAAGGCCAGCGCGGCCGAGTACGACCCGGCGGGGCTGGAACGGATGGATTACCAGGTCGCGAAGTTCAAGGCGGCCGGCATCTATGTGAACCTCTCGGCGCACTTCGGCACGATCACGGCCGGACCGGCGGACAAACGCGACATCCCGTTCATCGAGGAGTTCGGCAAGTTCGACGGCAAGAAGAATCGGATTGCCGTGCCGCACAGCGCGATTTTCTATTCGCCGGAAATCCAGGCGCTCCACATCCGGCAGATGGTGAACCTGCTCCAGCACAAGAACCCGCACACCGGGCTGACTTACGCCGCCGACCCGGTCATCGCGGTCGTCGAGATCGTCAACGAGCAGAGCATCCTGTTCTTCACCTCGACGGCGCCGCTCAAGGCCAGCGCGACGTTGCGTCGGCAGGTCGGCGCGCGGTTCTGTGCGTGGCTGAAGAAGAAGTACGGCAGCCCCGACGGGCTCGTGAAGGCGTGGGGCGCCAAGGCGCTCGACAGTTTCAAGGGCGAAGGATTTCCAGAGGCCGAGTCGTTGGAACAGGGAACGATCCTGCCGGTGGGCAATCCGTGGTACTGGGAGCCGGAGCAGTTGGCGGGCGCACAAGCGTACCGTAAGCAACGCCTGCTCGACTCGCTCCAGTTCCTCTCCGAGTTGCAGGCCGAATTCTACGCGCGCTACGTCAAGGCCGTCCGCGCCACCGGCTACACGGGCGAGTTGCTCGGTTCGAACTGGCAGGCCGGGCGCGCGTTCAGTCATTTCGCCAACCTGCACACCGATTACGAAGTCGGCACGATTGACCGGCACAATTATTTCGGCGGCGGCAAAAAAGACGACAAGGGCGCCGTCAACAACGCCTCGATGCTCGCCCGCGCCGGCAGCGGCTTGTTCAGTTCGGGCCTGCAACAAGTCGCCGACCGGCCGTTCATGTTGTCCGAATGGATCCACTGTTTCCCGAACGAGTGGGGCGTCGAAGGCCCCGCCATCATCGGCGCGTACGGTTTCGGCCTGCAAGGCTGGGACGCGAGCTACATGTTCCAGAACGGCGACAGCGGCGGGTTCAGCCGCGCGCTCGGTGGCACCACCTGGGACGTGATGGCACCGCAGATTCTCGGCGTGTTCCCGGCCGTCGCCCGGCAGGTCCTGCGTGGCGACGTGAAGGAAACGGCGCCGCTCGCCGTCCGCAACGTCCACGTCCCGTCGCTGTTCGCGGGCAAGATCAGTTTCGACGACAAGATCAAGCAAGGCTACGACGACAAGGAACTCGACAGCACCAAAGTCCCGGCCCGCGCGCTGGCCGTCGCGCGCAGCGTGGTGGCGTTCACGCCGACGTATCAGGAGACGCCCATGTTCGATCTGCGCCCGTTCGAGAAGGCTGGCCAACTTGTCTCCGCCACCGGTCAGTTACGCTGGAACGAAGGCAGGGAAGGTTTCTTCACGATGGACACCGCCGCCACGAAAGCCGTCGTCGGTTTTGCCAACGGCCAGACCTGCGCGCTCACCGGCATCACGATTAAGCCGG
>CAIZKT010000687.1:0-1589 GCA_903933565.1 uncultured Victivallales bacterium
AAGGGGCGTTTCGGGCGCCCAGGGCAACGCCCTGGGTCCCTGTCCTCCCCGAGGTTTGAGCCCTGAAGGGGCGGACCATCAGCGCCTGGGAGATCAGCCTGCAACACGCCAGAGGCGCGTTGCATCCCCCCCTGGAGCCCCTCGAGTGGTTCTCACGGGCGGTCGAGTCCCATGGTCTGACGGTTGCGCCGCTCGAGGTGGACATTCTGGTGGGTGCCAACCGTCTGCCGTGGCATCACCACGATCCGGCGGACCGCTTCATCGTCGCGACGGCCATCAAGCACTCGTTGACCGTAGTGACCGGCGACGAGCGGTTCGCGGCATCCGGTATCCCGATCATCTGCTGAAGCCTTTCCCGCATCCCGCATCTGCAGCAGGCTGTAACCGCAACGGCGCTACAGCAGGCAGACTGGGCAGGCGACCGTGCGCACAACCTTGTCGGCAATCGAGCCCAGCAGGAACTCTTTGAGCCCGCGGTTGCTGCGCCCCATGATCACGAAGTCAACCTGCCGCGCGGCCACCGTTTCGACGATGGCCTCGTAGGGCTTGCCAATGCGGACCTCGGTCGAGAGCCGCAGGCGGGGGTCAAGCTGGCCGACGAAATCCCGCATGTGGCGCTCGGCGCGAGCCACCAGGCCGCTGGCGACGTGGTCGAGATTCACGGCCGACTGCAAGTGCTGCCCCAGGCTGGGCGGCAGCGTCGAACCCGCGGGCGCCAGTACGCCGCTGTCACCCGTCGTGGGCACCATGGCCGTCGAGATCACCTCGACCAAGTCCTCGTCAATGACGTGCAGCACATGCACCCGGCCCTCAAAGCGCAGGGCGACCTCGGCAGCCATCGCCAAGGCCCGGCGTGAACGTTCTTGAAACGCGGTCAAGACCAGGATATTGCTGATCATCTCTGTACTCTCCTTGAGCTGAAGTCTCAATCTCCGGCGGAGCACCCCGCCGCGAGGCCGAGGGCACGGCACACCGCGCGCATCGTCTCCGAGCCAGCCTGGCCAAGACGCCGCCGAAGCTGAGCCTTGGCCACGGTCTGAACATGATCCAAATTCACTGCCGAGTCGTGTTTCAGGCCTTCCCCAACCCCCACGATCACTTCACTCGGGGCCCCGTGGATGGTGGACGTGATCGGCGCCACCATGACCGTGCGCAACAGGCCGATAACCTCTTGGCGCGTCAGCACCAGCACCGGCCGTTGCTTGTCCGGTTCCTGGAACTCGTACAGCCAGATGTCGCCACGGTTCACTCGCTCGGCCATACGCCTTGCCCCTCCCAGCCCTCGAACTCGGGCGCCAGCCCTCCTGCTGCCCCGGCATAGGCACGTCGATACTGTTCCGCAACTGCCTGGCGTTTACGCTTTTCGATGTACTCAAGCGCGACCTGCCGCAGGACCGCGGACCGCCCGAGACGCTGCACCTGCTCGTCGGCGTCAAACTGCGTCAGCAGCCTTTCGTCAAGGGTTATCTGTATAGCTTTCATGTCGATAGTTTATACTGACCAGAGATCATTGGCAAACGCCGTCCAGAGCCAGGGGCGCAAGTCAGCTCCGTAGGGGTTTGCTGGTATGAGAACCGCAGAGGGTCGAG
>CAIZKT010000688.1:0-25578 GCA_903933565.1 uncultured Victivallales bacterium
AAGCCCCGGCAGTGCCGGTGCGGACCGCCGACTCCAGGCGAGATGCTGGTGAGCCGAGGGTTCTGCAAGAGCCTCGGTGACCCACGGTAGCGGGCGCAGTCAGGCACGATATCGATACCGATGTTATCACGGAGTTCCGCTGTAGGTGATGATCGTCACGATGCCGGTGGAGCTACGATAGGTCCACTCGCCGGTCTTGACGCCGGCATTGAACTCTCCGGCCTGTTCGAGGCCGCCGTCCTCATACCAGCGGCTGTAGGGGCCCTGGCGCTGGCCGGCGGCGAAGCTGCATTCGAGCTTCTTCCTCGGTTCAGCCGCCCCGCTCGGGGTCCAGTACTCGGTGAACGAGCCGTCCAGATGGGGCTGAGGCCAGTCGAAGTCGATAAAGACCACGCCGTCCTCGTCCTGGAGCAGTTCGGGGCCCTCCTTCACATCGTCCACCCAGTTCGATTCCCACAGGAGAGTGCCGCCACGGCTCCAGCCGCGCCAGGGCCCATTACGCTTGCCGGCGACATAGTACTCCTCGGCGGCCTTGCTGCCGTCGGAGTGATACCAGACCCACCAGCCCTCGAGCTTGTCGTTCACATAGCAGCGGCACTGCGCCAGGTACTGGGTCCCGGCGTCTGTCTCGTGGACCTGATACTGGCCTTGTTTGTGGCCGGAGCCATCGGTGTAGTAGTCAATCTGGTCCGTGCCGCTCTCTGACTCCTCCTGGTGCCGCAAGGGCCCGTAGTCGAGGCCTTCGCCGCAATCGCAGGTGTCCGCGCCGGCGCCGGGAGTGGCCTCGACCACGACCCGGCAGCCATTGCGGGCCCTGGTGCCGCCGTTGGAGTCGGCCAGGGTCAGGCTGACCAGGTAGTTTCCCTGGTCGGCATACACGTGCGAGGTGGAGGGACGGTCGTTGGTCACCGGCTCTGCCCCGTCACCGAAGTTCCAGGTATAGCGCGCGTTCAGCGGCGGCTCGTTGACCTCGGGGTCGAGCAGGACCGTGGCCCCGACATGGGTGTAGATCACGGCGGGGTCGAAGGTCAGGCGTGTGCCGGAGGGGACATCGACCTTGCAGACGCCCTGGACCAGGACTCGGTTGAGCGTCCGGTCGCGCAGGGTAAAGGTGACATCGAACGAGGTCCGGCCGTTGTTGGCGAAGCGGTGTACGACGCTGTAGGTGGTCGGGTTGGGGGGGCCGGCGGGGTAGCTCTTGTAGAAGGAGAAGTCATCGCTGCCGTCACCGAAGTTCCAGATCACCTCGACGGCCTTGACGGCGGGTGGCAGACCTTGCACCTCGGCCGCGAGGCTGTAGAGGTGGCCGAGGACGGCGGCGGGTATGGCGGGCGGGCACATGGTCAATTGCAGCGGGCTGAGGCGCACGACCGCGGTCTGGCCCTTACGGGTGCCGTAGGTCGTGAGGTACAGCACCCCGGCCTCGCGGGTGGCCGCGCCGACCAGCGGCACGATGGTGTAGAGGGGCAGCGTCTGTCCGGGGTAGAAGGTCGCCAGCGGCCGCACGCCGCCGGGGACAGCCGTGCTCAGCGGCAGCACGGTCACGTCGATCAGGGTGTTGTTGGGGACTCCGCCGATGACTTCGACCACGACGGGAACCGCCGCGGTCCCCGTCCCATTGGTCAGGCGATAGGCGAGGGGGAGCATGCTGACGTCGGCGGGCACCCGCATGGTGGCGGTGGCGCTCTCGTCGTGAGTTGAGACCCAGGAGGGGGTGCGGTTGGGGTAGCGCCGGGTGGACACATCCAACTTCAGCGAGTCGAGGGGTGTACGGGGGACGCGGTCGTTACTCCAGTTGGCGTCCGTCAGCAGCGCCAGGAGGAAGTCGCGGTAGTGGTTTTCGAGGCTGCGCCCGGTGGTCGTGTAGACGTACTGCGACCAGTTGCGGTAGGCGGTCACGCTGGCCCGCATGGCGGTGTACATCGCGGGGAAGTTGGCACCCCTGGACATGAGGAAGTCCAGGAAGTGCGCCATGGCGTAGCGATGGTTCTGATCGGCGCCCTCGGGCGGGGTTTCGTCCGGCTTGGGGAGCCAGGACGGCTCCGGGAAGCCGTTCTCCATCATGGCCGCGACGAAGTCGATGGTATACTCGCCGCGCATATCCTGAGTGAGGACAATGCGAGCGCGGGCGTACTCGGCGGTCATGTCCATCAGGCACATATTGGCGGCCATGCTGGCGATGGTCCACGTCTGGTTCTGCACCATGTGGAAGAGTTCATGTCCAATGGCGCCCTGGAGGTCGGGCAGTCCGGCCCAGGTCGTGGCGATGGAGTAGTTGCCGGTCCAGGAACTCCATTCGGCCCCGTCCAGGCCAGCGACGAGGGTGACCGAGGCCCGCGAGTCAAGGGGAGCATCAACGCCTAACAAGGTCGGGCGGGTGCGGGCGTAGCGCTTGATGGGGTAACCGAGGGTCTGGTAGCGGAGGTAGAGCCGCTGGAACTCCGGCGCAACCGGGTTGGCGACAAACTGCGACTCCGGCACCGGCACCCCGCCCAGGGTGGCGTTGCGCATGGTGTTGACCGTGCTGCCCAAGCGTTTGTTGTAGATGAACTGGAAGTTGTCCCCTTCGAGGTAGTCGTAGAGGATGGGATCCTCGGGCACGTCGTCGGAGCCGACGCGGGTGGCACGCTTGTCGGCGAGGGGCGTCTGGCGGACGAACTGGCGCACGATCAGCGGTCGGTTGGCCAGGAATACGGCCACCTGGCGCACGGGGTCGAAACCGGCGTCCAGCGAGACCCAGTTGCGGGAGGCTTCGTCCCAGGCGCCAACCCAGACGCTGGCCAGGGGATCGGCGGCCGTGGCCGCGGCGAACGACGGGTCCACCGGCATTTCGACCAGGGCGGCGGGTTCGAAGGTAGTCAGGGCGCCGAGGGTCAGGCGATAGAGGCGCGGGCTGGCGAGTAGCCCGGGGGGCGAGGCTGGGTCGAGGTCGACCGCGGTGATCGTCAGGGGCATGGAGGTGGCCGGCAGACCAGGCGGCAACGAGACGCGGATGCCGTCCGCCGCCGTGATCGTGCGGACGGCGGCGCCGGGCGGCGCCTCGGTGCTGGAGAGCGGTACGGGCAGGGTGGTGGCGGTGAGGATGCGCGCGGCGTCCGCGGTACCGACGAGGCCGTCGTAGGTCAGGTCCCCGGCCAGCAGGTCGGCGGCTGCGAGGCCGAGGCTCATACGCATTGCCAGTTCGGCGTCAAAGATGTCGAGTCGGCCATCGCGGGTCACATCGCCGGGCAGGATGCCAGCCGCCAGTGAGACGAAGTGGGCCGTGACCCGGCTGTCGGCATTCACCTCCAGCGTTGCCACCGGGTCGGGGCCGCTGGCAGCGCCGCTCCAGTGGCTGAAGGTCCAGCCGACGGCGGTGCCGGTGGCGGTGAGTTGGGCGGTGTCGCCATCGGCGTAGGTGGCTTGGTTTGGCTCGACCCGGCCGGCGCCGGGGGGCTGGATGTCCACGGGCAGGCCGCGGCGGGGCCGCGCGAACAGCGCCTCAACCCGGTGGTCGGCGGCGACCGCGTTCAGGTCATAGTTCGGAACCGCGCCGACCGCGACGCCGTCCACCAGGACGTCGGCGACCACGTAGCCCGCATCGGGGGTCACGGTCACGGTGGTGGAGTCCCCGGCGGCCACGGTAACGGAGGGCGAGATGCTGCCGTGCTCCCCGGCCGTGGTGATGACAAAGAACTGGTCGGCGGCGACGAAGTGCGCGCTGGCTGTCCGGTCTCCGTCCATGACCACGGCGGCGGCCGCTGCACTGGGCACGTCCACGGAGCCGGTCCAGGTGAAGAAGCGGAATCCGTCTGCCGCGGTGGCGCTGACCCCGGCGGTCTTGCCGGCGATGAATTTGAAGCGGCCCTCGCTGTCGGTGCCGCTGGCCGAGAGGACGTTCACGGTGCCGGCGTCGGCCGGCTCGACGGCCACGGTCAGCCAGGCCGGGGCCGCGGCTGGGTAGAGCGCGGTAAAGTCGCCGACTCGTCCCGCCACGATCTCCAGGCTCTGCTCGGCGGGGGTTGCGTAGCCCTCGACGTCACCCCAGGTCGCGGTGTAAACGCCGGTCGGCAACGAGCTGATGGTATAGGACTTTGCAGCGCCCGTGGTGCCCACGTAGACGCGTGGTCCGGCGAGGATGAAAGGCGCGTCGGGAATGGAGCTGGTCAGGACGGCCGAGCTGGTCTCGACCGCCAGGAACTCCCAGGCGATCTGGCGGTAGAGGAGGCGTTCGCCGCCCTTGGGGTCCGGCTCGACCCAGGTCAGGTCGACGACGCTGGGCTCCACCATGCCGTACGAACTGCGCAGGCCCGGGCAGCGGGAAGTAGCGTGGTCGGTCAGGCGCATGGGCAGGACGAAGCCGTCGCCGGACCACAGTCCGAAGACGCCACCGGGCTCCCGCGTGCCAGGCTTATAGAGGTCATAGGCCACCAGGATACGGTCGCCGCTGTAGACCCCGAGGGTGGCGGAGACCACATCCTCCGCGGCATCGGTCAGCGCCTTGGGCGGGCTCAGCAGGCCAGAGGCCGGGTCGTAGACGGCATACCAGAGACGAGCGTAGAGAGCGGGTGTCCCGATGCCGCCGCTGGGGTTACGCTCGAGCCAGACCAGGTGCAGGCGGCCCTGGGAGTCGACCTCCATATCGCCGCCAAAGCCATTGCGACTGGCGTCCGAGAGGCGGAAGGGCAGGCCCCAACCGGTGGCTGGCGAATAGGCGGCCACCATCTTCTGCCTGGGCTCGAGGGTAAGGATCAGCTCGAAAGACAGAAGGAGCCTGCCGTACGGGCCACACTTGAGGTTGGGACTTACGCATCCCTGGCCTACCTCTGCCTCCAGCGGCGCCGCGGCGACGGTGATCCGGCCCGACCAAGACGCGCCCTGATCGGCGGAGGAGGCCAAGACGATGCTGGTGGGCGGCTGTTGCAGGGGGCCATAGTCGGCATAGCGGTTGAAGAAGGCGCTACGGGCCCAGGCCGCATGCACGCTCACACCGTCAGAGGCCAGGGTCGCTTCAGCCTCGGGCGCCCAGTCGCCAAACCAGTCCTCGTAGAACAGCCCCGAACGCAAGACGGCGCCGCCGTTGCGCGGGACGCCATAGCCGACGCTCCAGCCATCGCTGACGGACAGGTAGAGCGCGTCCAGATTATCTACCACCAGGTTGCGCAGCGACCAGTTGGAGGCCAGGGCGGTGGCCCAGCTCATACCGCCGTCAGTGCTGGTGGCGAGGTAGGTGACGTGGTTGCCCCAGGTGTGGTCCAAGCCGCCGGCCATGTAGCCCACGTACAACGCGCCCGTGGAGTCGCGCACCAGCCGCTGATTCGAGGCCAGCAGGCCGTAGCTGTAGCGGTCGCGGTCGATGACGGTGGCGGAACCGGAGCTGATGCCGACGCTGACAAAGAGGGTATTGCGTACCGGCTTGAAGTTGTAGAGCGCGGCGCGGCCCGTGGTGCCGCCGGTGACGAAGGCCTGTCCACCGTCGAGAATCACGCTCGCGGCGCCCCCGACCCAGTAGTCGTCGGCGTTGACGGTGACCGGCGAGGTGGTGCGCTTGCCCGTCACCAGGCTGGCGGACACCGGCCAGACCTCACTGGCGCCCGTGCTTGCATTTCGGCTGGCAAGGAGGAAGAGCGCGGTATCGCGGCTGCGGTTGAGCAGGGGCGGCCAGACCTCGGCGGAACTGTGCGGCAGCGGCGGAGCGAGGGCCAGCCGGGTGAACTGCTGGGTGGTGGCGTTGAACAGCGCCAGCGCCACCTCGCCAGTGTCGGCCTTGCGGGCGGCAAAAACGAAGACGCCATCAGTGGTACGCTGTTCGCCCACGTCCCGGCGGCTGTCGGCCAGCAGCTCCCAGCCTGATTCACCGACGAACAAGACCTCGGACAGGGTGATGAACTCGTTGGCGTCCGGCTTGTAGCGCTCCACCTTTTCGACCACGGTGGCGCCAGCGGCGCTCCGGCCGCCCGCCACGATGGCACCGCCGTCCTCGGTGGGCAGGACCACGGCGTGCGTGCGGGGCGTTGCCAGGGGTCCGGTGGCGCTGAAGGAGTCGGTTGCGGGGTCGTAAAGCTCGCCGTACTGGGCCGCTTTGGCCGCGTCGCCGGTGCCGCCGACGAGCAGGGCTTTGCCGCTGGCCAGCCTGGCGCCGCGGCAACCGGCGCGCGGCTGAGTGAGAGTGCCCGCGCTAGCCACGGCGGTGTGAGTCGCCGGGTTGTACACCTGGGCCGTGCTCTGTCCAGGTAGCACTCCCTGATTCTGCCCGCCGCCGGCCAGCAGAATGCGCCCGTCTGCCAGCCGGACGATGGCGCCGTCATCGAAGGGCTTCGCCAGCGGGTAGAGGGTAAAGGTGTTGGTGGCCGGGTCCCAGACCTCCATGGACGAGAGGACGGCATAGTCCTTGCCATGACCCCCGAAGACGGCAACGCACCCGGAGTCCAGCACCGCGGTGGCGTGTCCCATGCGGGCCACATTCAACAAGGGCCCATCCCAGGCCAGCGGGTCCTTCTGCTCAAACTTGGCGGTGACGGCTTTGGGGGAGTCCACCAGCAGCGGCAGGGTTGGATTGGTGCCGATGGCGTCGCCGCCCCAGCCGACGAAGCGATAGCCGGTGGCGGCGGTAGCGGTCAGGTTGACGGTGGTAGGGGTGGCGTAGGCGTGGGTGATATCGGCGGCTGGGTCGGTTGTGCCGGCGTCGACGGGGTCAATCGTGATCGTGAGTTGCGGCGGTCCGCGGAGCGTGCCCGACTGCAAGATGGTGCCCTTTTCTCCGACGACCACGAAGGTGTCGCCGCCGCTGGCGACCCCGTACAGGCCAGGCCCAAAATCGCGGTCCAGGCCCGAGTCGCGCTCGGTCCAGGTGCGGCCGTCCTCCGAGACCTGGATGTGGCCATACTGGCCCGCCGCAACGAACCAGCCTCGGCTGAAGCCCGCCCCCAGAACATCCATCCCGCTCGTGCCGATGAACTCCTCGCTCCAGGTGTTGCCATCCTCCGAGGTCCGCATAGTACCATGCCAGCCGCCCGCCACGAAGCGTCCGGCGCCGTAGGTCACTCGGAGCAGGTCCGTGAGGCCATCTGTAGGGGGGACGCGCACGGTCCAGTTCGTGCCATCGGTCGACGCGAGGATAGCGCCCTGCTGGCCCACGGCCACGAAGACGCCGTCGCCGAAGACCACGCTACGCAGTCGCGCGGTGAGGTCGGCGCCGACCGCGGTCCAGGTCTTGCCGTCGGGTGAGGTGGCCAGGGGTGGGTTCACCCATGAGGTCCCGACGGCCACGAAGAGGCCGTTTCCGTAGGCCACATCCCAGATGAAGAGTTGTATCCCGGTCGAGTTGTTCCATACCGAGAGGTCGGCGAGGTCGGCATAGAGGATCGCATCGCCGCCGGCCACCACCACCGTGTTGCTATTCTGCGCGATACTGCGCATGGCGTATTCAGGCGTGGCCCGCAGCGTCCAGGTTTCGCCGGTGGCAGAGGTCAGGATGGTGCCGCCGATGCCGCTGCTGCCCACGGCGATGTACTGGCCGATGGAGAGGTAGGCGCAGCCGTACAGCGCCACGGTGGGAACGCCGGAGTCCCGCGCCACCCAGGTATCCACTCCGGCCGCCTGGGCGTTCGCGGCGCCGAGGAGGCTGACAGCGGCCCAGGACAGCACGGCTAGGCAACGGGTCCGGCCGAATGCACGAAACCGGCCAAAGCCTTTTTCATCTATCGGGCGTAGGAGCATGGGGGGGTTCTCGGTTGGCGGCTTGATGGCGCGGGGCAGTCTCTGGCGCGCTCAGTGCGGGTCGAGTTCCAGCGGGCCGGGCGCGCGACAGGAGACCCAGTAACCACGACCCGGAAGCATGCTTAGGCCGGGGACGTACTGTCGGGTCGCGGCATCCCAGCTCCAGAACGGCCCGACGACCGTGGGGGCGCAGTCGGCGCGGTTGACGGTTGCGAGCGGTCCGATCAGGTTCCAGCCCTCCCTGGTAGTGATGGCGGTGGTGGCTGGCAACGCCCCTGCGACCACCAGCTCAGTCGCGGTTGGAGCGAAGACCCAGTAGGCCTGGAACGCCTCAATCCGTGAGACGTTGACGAGATGCTGATACGGTGGTGCGGCCTCACCCCAGACGGGGCCCGCGTAGACGGGGGTTGCCGGGGCGTGCTTGGGGGCCCCGCGTTGGTTGGCGCTCGAGAGCACGGCGGCGGCGCTCGAATCGGCGGGTTGCACCGGCAGGGAGATGAGGTTCCAGCCCGGCTGCAGCGTTACCAGCACGTCCGGCTGGACCGGGCTGGTGCCTTCCTGGAACTCGGTAAGATTGCTGCGTCGGTCGTGGTCGGTATCGGTGTCGGAGGTGGCGCCAGCCAGGCCGAAGTAGTGGTATTCCCAGTCATTGGGGATGCCTCCATCGGTGGTCGTGCCCCCGGCCATGGACCCGGCCGGAGCGCTGCCGGCCGGGGCGCTGTCCGGGGTGAGGGCATCGCCGACCAGCAGGTTCTCTGGGGAGGCGGCGATGGCGATGGCCGCGGCGTCCTTGCTCAGGAGCGTCAGCCGCAGGCGGATGAGTTCGCCGCTGTCGGCAGGGATGCGGGCTGCGGCGAGGGCGTCCAGATTGCCCTGTTCGACATGCACGCCGTCCATGAGGATCATGCCAGCGATGCGCAGGGTGGTCCCCGCGAGGTGCGCATCGAGCGCCCAGAGGTAGGGACTGGCGCCGCGGGACGCCTTACGGGCATTCTGGGCGTCGATCAGGTCGCCGCGCTCGACCTCCTCCAGGGCGAAAGCGCCGACGGGAAGCAGCAGTTCCAAGGAGAAGGCGCAGAAGGAGGCTGGGTCGAGGCCATGGGCATCGACCGGGACCACGACCGTGTCGCCGATGAGCGCGCTCCGGACATCTACATCGTGGACCACCAGGTCGATCGCGGGCAGCGCCGGACTGAGGCTCAGCAACACCCACAGGCAGCCTGACAGGGGGAAATGCTTCACCGCGCCTGCTCCTTGCCGCGGCGCTGTTCCACGGCGGCCCAGACCATGGCCGCGTAGCCCTCTGCCGGGACGTACTCGGGGACGCTGTTGCCGGTGCCCAGGGCGTAGGAGCCGCGGCCGACGCTGCGCTCCAGCATTTCGCGCGAACGCCGGTATACGGCCGCCGGGGGCGAGCGCACCACGAAGTCGACATCCATACCGCCAAGGACGGCGATGCGGCCGCCGTACTGCTCGTAGGCCTGTTCGACCGGTTGGATGGCATCCTCGTACGAATGTCGGCCGTCGTAGCCCATGCCGTCGATGACGTCGTCCATGATCTCCGAGGCATTGCCGCAGGAGTGCAGGATGGCGGGCATGCCGGCGTTGTGGATCGCCTCGACGATGCGCTGGTGCCAGGGGAAGACGTAGCGGCGCAGGTCCGCCGGGCTGAGCATGGGTTGGGTTTTGTAGCCCCAGTCGTCATTCGAGATAGCGGCGCCGACGGTATCGTAGCGGCAGGCGATCTCGTAGTGGCGCACCAGTCGGGAACCCACCGCATCAAAGATGTCCTGGGCCAGGTCCGGGTCGTCGGCCAGGATGAAGCAGAGGTTGTCATAGCCCACCAGGCGGATGACGTTCTCCAGGACCCCGCCGGGACCGAACATGACGATTTTCATGCCGGGGGGAAGCTCCGGCCGGATCGCGTCCAGGGACGAGTAATCACAGGCGTCTGCCTCGAGCCATTTGTAGGCTTGGAAGCTGGCGCGGTCCGCGATCACGATGCCGTCGTTCAGCGAGATGGTCTGATCCCGCGGATGCTCGCCGGCGGGGAAGCAGAACTGCGGTGGCCGGTAGGTGAAGTAGTCGTATCCGGCCTGGCGGAAGGCCCACATCACCAGGCGCACCGAGTCCAGCCCGTCCGCCTTGGGCACGTACGCCTTAGCGGCCAGCGCCGTGTAGAGCGGACCATTGAGGAAGAACTCGAACAAGGTCGGCCGCGACGGTTGTTTCCGGCTCAGGACTGCCGCCAATTCCGCGAAGTTCGGGCTCGGCGTGTGGGCGCACAGGCGCGCCAGGTAGGATGATTCCGACATGCGCAGGTTCCTTTTTGCTTCTCAATCCCGTTGCTCGGGCGCACGGGGTCCGATGTCGCTCATATCGATGGGTCGGAAGCCAAGGCGCAGGGCAGGGGAGTCGGCGGCCAGGGTGAAGTCGCCGTTGGCGGCGTCCGCGAAACCGGGGTCAGCGACGAGAGAATTCAAGTCATGGCCCAGGCGACGCCATTGTTGCAGGTCCCATTCCTGCTTGCCGTCGTCGCCGCGGTTCAGCAGGGGTTGCGGCCGAGTGGTGTCCCAGAAGAGGTTAAGGTCGGAGAAGATGCGGCGCTTGTCGTCGCCGTAGGCGTTGGCAAACATGGGCGAGCCGGCGCCGACCAGGATGTTGCGGTAGTAGAGCACGCCGGGATGCGGCTCGATGCGGCTATAGGCGGTGGCGGCTTCGTCGCCGAAGACGAGGATGTTGTTACGCAGGGTATTTTCGCGGCCGTAGTGCTGGTGGAAGACGTGGCCATTGGTGCGGTAGCAGATGTTGTTTTCCAGGATGATGTGGCTGGAGCCCTCGTCAGTGTAGAGCGCCCAGGCGCCGTAGTGGGCCTTGATCACGTCATGGATGAGGTTGCCGCGCACGATGGTGCCCGCCTGTACGCCGAGCAGGTAGACGCCGCCCATGTCCGAGAGCAGGCCCTGGCCGATGGTATGGATGTGGTTCTTCTCGATGAGGTTATCATGGCTGACGCTAGGCCCATAGCCCCAGACCCAGCCGACCGAGATGCCGCTGTAGAAGAGGTCGTGGATGTGGTTGTGGGCAATGACGTTGCCCGCCGAGTTCATGCTGAGCACGCCGATGGCGCTGTGGAAGATCCGGCCGGCCTGATGGATGTGGTTGTCGGCGATGCGGTTCCAGCCGGTGCGTCCGCTCTCGGCTTCGCCGGCGGCGGTGCCGTTGATCTTGACCCCGCCAGCGCCCAGGTCGCGGAGTTCGCAACCCACGACGCGGATGCCGTGGCAGCCGTTGGAGAGGAAGAGCCCGTACCAGCCGACGTTGCGGATGACGCATTCCTCGAAGGAGCAATCCCGGGCGTACTCGAGATGGATGACCCCGGGGACATCGGCAGCGCCCTGGCCAGCGGCGGCGCGGTCGCCGCGGTTGAACCACTTCACCGAGGCATTGGGCAGGATATCCTGAGCGGCGCGGGGCTCTTCGCCGGGGTGGCGCCAGTCGGTGTGCTGGAAGGTGATGCCACGGAAGCGCACGTTTTCGACCGGCCGGGCTTCGGTGCCCGCCAGGCGCAGCAATTGCAGGGCTTTGGGGGCGACGACCTGGCAGGTCTCGGGGGTTTCGCCTGGCAGGGGCAGGTAGATGAGCTTACCGGCGGCGCGGTCGAGATACCACTCGCCGGGATCGGTCAGGGCTTCGGCCACGTTGTCGAGGTAGTAATCGGCCAACTGTTTGCCGAAGGAGCCCACCAGGTTGGTGCAACTGCCGCGGCTCAGGGTCACCAGGCGGGTGGCGGGGTCGAAGGCGGCGATGGGACTGCGCTCCTCGATCCAAAAATGCACGTAGACCACCTCGACATCGGTGAGATTACGGAACGGCTTCACCTCACCCTCGGCGCAGGTGAATTGGGTGTAGCCGCCACCGCCCCAGCCAGCGGGCAAGGGCATGCCGGGGACGGACTCCATGCGCTGCAGGCCCTGTTTCGGCAGCCGCGGACGCAGGCGGCGCTCGCCATTGACAAAGAGCTCCCGGAAGAACCAGCGTCCCGCCCGGACGTCGGGAAGGTCGGCGGTCCAGGCGGTCTGGCCATTGAGGGTACCGACCTGCCAAGCGCTGATGCGCACGCCGCCATCAAGCACGGGTGTCTCGCCGGGGCAGGCGGCAAAGGTCACCGGCACGGCCTCGTCCGCCGTGATGGTCACCGGTTCGGCGAGGGGGTAACGGCCGCCGCGCAGCCAGACCACAACCGGTCCCTTGAGCCCGCCGATCAGATGCGGTGTGGCCACCTGCATCGGGCGCTCACGCAGACAGCGAATCTTCTGCAGGGCCCCTTTCAGGGTGGCCAGCGGACCGTCATTGCCGACGGCGTTGGGCTCGCTGAGGCGGCCTGACCAGCCGTCGTTGCCGTTGGGCGCCAGGTAGTACTCGATCACATTCAGGGGGTAAGCCTGCATATCCGTCGTCCTCCGTTGTGCCCCGGCCGCTCGTGCCGGACGCCAGGGGTACAAGGTAAGCGCTGAGACGCAGCCGTCAACGTCCGCGAAGCCGTGATCTCCGCAACCCGGCCGCGGCCTGCGGAGATGCCTGAGGAAAGCTTGACTCTGACCGCTGGGTCACTATTTTACACGCTATGGTCATTTTGCCAACCATTAAGTCAACGCAAGCTCTGTACGACGGGGGGGCCAGATGAGCGACCTGGTACAACGGCGCAAGGCGATGGCAGAGGAGATGATGCACGAGGCTATCTGTGAAGCGGCTACAGGGGTGTTGGCCGAGGTGGGCTTTGCGGCGCTGACGATGGAGCGGGTAGCGGAGGCGGCCGGGGTTTCGAAGGGGACGCTGTACAACTACTTTCAGGACCGGGATGCGTTGGTGCTGGCGGTGATCAAGGCGACGTTTGCGCCCTTGAACCGGGAGGTAGAGCGGGCCTTCGGGTCGTCGGCGGACCCTGCGGGGGTTCTGGTCGAGGCGATCAGCATCATTCTGGTGGAAGTCGAGAAACGGCGGGCGCTGGGGCAAGTGCTCTGCGGCCACGAGTTGCCGTCGGTGGTAGCGGCCGAGTTGCGTCAGAACCAGCTCCGAGTTGAGCAGCAGTTCACCGTGGTTTTTGAGCGGGCTTCGCAAGCCGGGCGGTTGCGCCTGCCGCAAGCGAGTCCGGCGGAGTTGGGGCGGTTCTTGAGGCTGGTCTTGCATGGCGTGATCGACGAACGCATGCGGCATGGCCCGGACTGTCCGTCGGTCGAGCAGGATACGGCCCAGATCGAGAACTACCTGGTTCGGCAGTGGTTCAAGGAGGTCTGCTGATGAGACGCGCAGTACTGGTGGTAGCATGCCTGATCGGCGGGGCGTGGCTGCCGGCGGGCGGCGCGGAGCCCGCGACGGCGCGGCGGATTCCGGTGGTGACGACGACGGCGCAGCGCCGGAGTTTCGAGGAGCGCGTGGTGGTTCAGGGCAACGTCGAAGCGAAGACGACGGCGGTGGTGCCGGCCCGGATCAACGGGACGCTGATGACCCTGTTTGTGGACGAAGGCGACGTGGTCAAGGCGGGGGAGACGGCGCTGCTGCTTACGGACGATTTGAATCTGAAGAACGGGCTTGAAGTCAGCCGCCTCGATCTGGCGGTGGCGGCGTGCGGCGTGCGCGAGAAGCAGGCGAACCTGGAGCGCGAGAAGGCGGACCTGGACCGGCATCGCAAGGACTACGAGCGCCAGAAGCGGCTGTTCGACGAGGATAAGATCGGCACGCTCGACAAGGTTGAGGAAGCCGAGTCGGAGTACAAGCAGTCCGTGGCCTTGGTGGCCCATGCGGAGAGTCTGGTGGCACTGGCTGCTGAGCAGCGGAACCAGGCGGCCACCGCGGTCCGCATCGCCGAGAAGAATCTGAGCGACGCCAAGGTGATCGCGCCGCTCTCGGGCGTGGTCAGTCAGCGCTTGCAGGAGGTGGGGGAAATGGGCGGTCCGGCGAAGCCGGTGTTTCGCATTGTTGACCTGAGTCGACTGGAAGTGTCCGCCTTTCTGCCCGCTCAGCACTACGCCGCGATCGTGGTCGGACACACCCGGATGAGTGTCCGCATCGGCAGCGTCGAACAGCGGGACCGGCTGGTCTCCTACCGGGCTCCGACCATCGACCCGCAGTTGCGCGTCTTTGAGATCAAATGCCTGCTGGAGACTCCGCCCGACAGCGTGGCGCCCGGCGCCATGGCCAGTGTCACGGTGGTGCTGCGTCGCGAGGAGGGGCTGGGCGTGCCGAAGGAGGCCATCAGTCAGCGCGACGGCAAGGATGTGCTGTTCCGCCTGGAGGGTGACACGGCGCGGCAGACGCAGGTCGAGGCCGGCATGGAGACCGCGGGTTGGGTGCAGGTGGGTTCCGAGGCTCTGGCGGAAGGCACGGCGGTGGTCACCATGGGGCAGTTCCTGCTCAACGATGGGGCCAAGGTTGACCGGCGCGGGGACGCGGCCAAGCCGGACGTGGCCGCGGCGCAGGCTGGGGCGGTGGTGGTGGATGCGGCGGCGGCACCAGCGGCGGCGGTCAGGAAGGAGAACTGACCGTCATGATGCTTTCAGACGCCTCGGTGCGCCGGCCAGTGGCCATGTCGGCGCTATTTGTCGGATTGACCCTGCTCGGCCTGCAAGCTTTCCGCAAGATGCCGGTGGAGTTCCTGCCGAGCATGAACATCCCGGTTCTGACGATTCAGACCGTCTAT
Organism: uncultured Victivallales bacterium; assembly: GCA_903933565.1. Classification (GTDB taxonomy): domain Bacteria; phylum Verrucomicrobiota; class Lentisphaeria; order Oligosphaerales; family JAFGRS01; genus CAILUI01. The sequence goes on from CAIZKT010000688.1 coordinate 14,399, forward strand.
CCAGGGGCCAGTCCCGACCAGCTCGAGACCGATGTCGCCAAGCGGATTGAAGACAAGATGATGACGCTGGACGGGCTGGACACCATCCAGTCCACCTGCATGGAGAATGTCTGCCTGACCCTGATCGAGTTCAAGACCGGGGTGGATATCGACATCGCGGCCACCGACGTGCGCGAGAAGCTGGATATGATTGCGCGCGACTTTCCGGAGGACGTGGAAGCCCCCATCATCCAGAAGTTCGACATCAATGCCACCGCGGTGGTCAATCTGGCGCTGCTGGGGAGCGTGTCGCGAGAGGCGCTGTTCGACTACGCCGACAACACCCTCAGAGACCGCATCACCACGATTCCCGGGGTGGCCGAGTGCAAGCTGGTGGGCGGCGCGAAACGCGAAGTACACATTCTGCTTGACCGCGACCATCTGGCCGCGCGTGGCCTGTCCAGCGCCCAGGTGGCGCAGGCGGTGCAGAGCGCGGTTCGGAAGGTACCCGCGGGCCGTATCCGCGATCACGGCCGCGAGTACTCCGTGGAGTTCGATGCCAATGCGGCGACGGTGGAGGAACTGAATGACCTGGTGCTGAGTGCCACGGACGGACGGCGCTGCACCCTGCGTGACGTCGGGCGAGCCGAGATGAACACGAAGGAACTGCGGCAGCAGGCCACCTACAACGGCAGCCCCTGCATGGCCATCGAGGTGATCAAGAAAGAGGACGCCAATGCCGTGCAGGTGGTGGACGGGGTGCGCGAGGCCATGGATCGTCTGCGGCGCGAGTTGCCCGGCGGCATGGAACTGGTGTGGGTCAAGGACGATGGCGCCTTCATCCGCGCCACCGCGGCCAGCGCCTGGAATAGCGTGGGGCAGGGGGTTCTGCTGACCGCTGCGGTCCTTTTCCTTTTCCTGTACAACCTGCGCTCGACCTTCGTGATTGCCATCACCATGCCTCTGACCATCATCATCGGCCTGTTCTTCATGCAGTTCATGGGCTACACCCTGAACACCTCGACGCTGATTTCCATCGGGCTTTCGGTGGGCATTCTGGTCACCAACTCCATCGTGGTTATGGAGGCCATCATCAAGCATCTGGACGAGGGCAGTTCGCCGACCGACGCGGCACTGAAAGGGGCGACGGAGTCGTGGATTCCGGTTCTGGCCAGCGCCGGCACCAACCTGGTGGTGCTTTTTCCGATCGCGATGGTGAAGGTTACCGTGGGCCAGTTCCTGCGGCCGCTGGTGGTGACCATGATCATCATGACCCTAGTCTCGCTGTTCATGTCGTTTACCCTGACGCCCATGCTCTGCATGTTGCTGCTGCGGCGGCGCCAGCCGTCGAAGTGGAACCCGCTCACCTACATGGAACGCGGCTGGAATTGGATGTTCAATAAGCAGGTGGGGGCTTATGGCGCCGGGCTGCGCTTCCTGGAGCGCCGGAAGTTTGCCGCCGTGCTGGTGCTTGCCGGGGTGGCGTGGCTGTTCTTCAACTCGCTGTCGTTGGCCCCGAAGATTGGCGGCAGCTTCTTCAGTGATTTTGATCGGGGCGAGATCACGATTCGGCTGGAATTTCCGACGGGTTACTCGCTGGCCGCGAGCGCAGCCCGGGTCAAGGAAGCCGAAGCGCTTCTGCAGGACCTGCCCGAACTCAAGAGCATCGTCACGACGGTGGGTAAGATTCAGGGGGTTGCCGGGCAGGTGTCGGAAGGGGTCTACCTCGGTCAAGTCCAGCTCAAGTTCAGCGAGCGCACCGAGCGGGAGCAGAGCCTCGATGCCTTGCTCGGCGAGGCCCGTCTGCGCCTGGCTGGCTTCCCGGATTGCATCGTCGGCATCTTCAAACCCAGCGCGATCGGCGGCATCGAGAGCAAGCTGGAACTCTATCTCTACGGCGACGATCTCCAGACGCTGGACCAGCTTGGGACTGAGCTGAAGACGTACGCCGAGGGAGAGGGCAGTTTCATCGGGGTGGACACCTCGGTCCGTGAGGGTAAGCCCAAGCTGCGGTTGACCCCGAAACGGACGGAGCTTGCCGACCGCAGCCTCAGCGCGCTCACTGTGGCCATGACCCTGCGCGGTAACCTCGAGGGTCTCAATGCCGGGACCTTCACCCGTGGTGACCGCAACTACGATATTGTGGTCAAGTTCGAGGAAGAGCCTGGGCGCGACCAGATCGAGCGCTTCCTGCTGCCGTCCGGACCTGGGCAGACGCAGTTGATCAGCAGCCTCGCCGACAGCGTGGAGACCACGAGCCCGATCCAGATTCTGCGTCGGGACAAGCGCCGCGTCTGCAAGGTCTCCAGCGACAGCCGCGTCGCCTTGGGCATTGCCGCCGCCGCTCTGCAGGCCCGGGCCGAGCAGATTCTGCCGCCCGGCTATGCGGCTCGCTACGCGGGTCAGGCCAAGCGCATGGCCGAGACCAATGCGGCCCTGGGAGAGGCGGCGCTGGTCGCCCTGATTCTGGTCATGCTGACCTTGGCGGCGCTGATGGAGTCCTGGCGCCAGCCGTTGCTCATCCTGGTGACCGTGCCGCTGGGCCTGGTGGGGTACCTGTGGGCATTGTACCTGTTTGGCGAGACCTTCTCGCTGTTTGTGGTCATGAGCGCGGTGATGCTGATCGGTATCGTGGTCAACAACGCGATTCTGATCATGGATCAATACAATGTGCTGGTGAGCGGCGGGGTGCCTCGGCACGAGGCCATGACGCGGGCTGCGTGTGACGAGTTCCGCCCCATCGTCATGATCACCCTGGCGGCGGTGCTGGGCATGTTGCCGATGGCGCTGGACAAGGGCATCGGCGCGGAGATGCGTACGGGCGTTGGCATTGCCTCCGCCGGCGGCATTCTCGCCTCCGGGATCCTCACCCAGCTCGTCATCCCCATCCTGCCCAACCTCTTTGGCCGCGCTCCGGGTTCGCTGGGGTGGTTCGCCCGCCTGCGCCGGTTCTTTCAGCGCCAACACCGCACCGAGGAAAGGAGTACGTTTCCGGTATGGCCGGGTTGACGCGCCTGAATGAAGTGCAAACCGACCTCGTGCGCGCCGCGGGGCGCCTCCCAGATGCGTTTACGCAGCGAACCGGTCGGCGAGAGCCTGGCGGCGGCCACTGGGGGGCATGTGCCGGAAGAGTAGAGCGGCGGGCGTTGGCCGTCGCCGCTTTGGCCTGATTTGATGACCGCGAAAGGTACGTATTACGGTGTGGGTTCAAGGAGGCATGCAGATGAAGAGGTGGCAGGTTGTGAGAGCGCGAGGGTCGAGAGGGCGCGGGCTCGGGGTCGCGGTCGCCGCGGGAGTTCTTGTTGCCGGTCTGCTGGTGAGCGGTTGCGGGAAACCGAAGGCGGCGGCGGGACCGCCACCGGGCGGCGCCCCCGAGGTGGCCGTGGTGGTGGTACAAGCGCAGCGCGTCGAGATGACGGTGGAATTGCCGGGACGTGTCTCCGCGTTCCTCTTGGCCGAGGTGCGCCCGCAGGTCAGCGGCATCATTCAGGAACGCCTCTTCAATGAGGGCGCCGAGGTCAAGGCCGGCGAGACGCTTTATGGGATCGCTCCGGGCAGCTACCAGGCGGCGCACGCCAACGCCAAGGCCGCCGTGGCGGTAGCGAAGGCCAACCAGGCCACCGCTCAGGCGGGCGTGGCGGCGGCGAAGGCCGCCGAGGCCACCGCTCAGGCGGCCCGCGACGCGGCCAAGGCCGCCCGCTCCAACGCCACGGCGAATCGGTCTCGTGCCGAAGCCACTGCGGTTCCCCTGCGCCTACGGGCCGAGCGCTTCCGCGAACTGGTGGTCAGCAAGGCGGTCAGCCAGCAGGACGTCGACGATGTCGGCGCGGCGCTGAAGCAGGCCGAGGCCGGGATCGAGAGCGCGGCGGCCGGGATCGAGGGCGCCGCAGCTGAGATCGTGCGGGCCGAGGCTGCGGTCCAGGCCGCGGCGGCCGACAGCCAGCGCGCCGCGGCGGCGGTGCAGGGCGCTGAGGCCGAGATCATCCGGGCCGAGGCGGGCCTGGCGGCGGCGCAGATCACCCTGGACTACACCCGGGTCACGGCGCCGATCTCAGGACGCATCGGCAAGTCGTCGGTGACCATCGGGGCGCTGGCGACGGCGTATCAGCCCGTGCCCCTGACCACGGTTCAACAGCTCGATCCGGTCTACGTGGATGCGCCGCAGGCCAGCGCCGCGCTGCTGCGCCTGAAGCGGAACCTGGCCAATGGCAATCTGGTCCGTGACGATACCTTGCAGGCCAAGATCAAGCTACTTCTGGAAGATGGGACGCTCTACCCGCTGGAGGGCACCCTGAAATTCACGGATGTCACGGTCGACCCGAGCACGGCCTCGTTCATCCTGCGGATGGTCTTCCCGAACCCGGCCGGCGTCCTGCTGCCGGGCATGTTCGTCCGGGCGGTGGTGAGCGAAGGTGCCAACGACCAAGCCATCCTGGTCCCGCAGCAAGCCATCTCGCGCGACCCCAAGGGGAATCCGCTGGCGCTGCTCGTGGGCGCCGACGGCAAGGTTGAGGAACGGAAGGTCTCTCTTGACCGCGCCATCGGGGACCAATGGCTGGTCTCCTCAGGACTGGTGGCCGGCGATCGGGTGATCGTCGAGGGCAAGCAACGCCTGCGCCCCGGCGTGGCTGTGAAAGAGGTTCCCTTCGCCCCCGGCCCCAAGCCCGGGACCAAGCCCGTGAACCCGGTCCCGCCGGCCCCAACCCCGAAGAACTGACGGAGACGCGCCATGCTCTCACGATTTTTCCTGGACCGTCCTGTCTTTGCCTGGGTGATCGCCATCATCCTAATGGTGGCTGGTGGCCTGGCCATCTACAAGCTGCCCATCTCGCAGTACCCGCCCATAGCGCCGCCGTCCATTGCGATTGACGCCTACTATCCGGGCGCCTCGGCCGAGACGGTCGAGAACAGCGTGACCCAGATCATCGAGCAGAAGATGACTGGCTTTGACAAGATGCTGTATGTCTCGGCCACCAGTGATTCGTCCGGCGCCTGTCGCGTCGAGTTGACCTTTGCGCCGGGGACCGATCCGGACCTCGCCTGGGCCCAGGTGCAAAACAAATTGCAGCTTGCCATGGCGAACCTGCCGCAGGTGGTGCAGCTCTCCGGCGTCAAGGTGAGCAAGTCCACCCGCAACTGGCTGATGATAGTGGGCTTGGTATCAGACGACGGCAGCATGAATGGTGACGATCTGCGGGACTATGGCCAATCCAACCTGGAGAAGGTGCTCTCGCGGGTGCCGGGGGTGGGCGAGGTGCAGATTTTTGGCGGCCAGTACGCCATGCGCATCTGGCTGAACCCCGACAAGCTGGTCGACTACCAGATGACGATTCAGGACGTGGTCACGGCTCTGCGGGCCTACAACGTCGAGGTCTCGGCGGGCCAGTTCGGCGGGGCGCCTGCCGTCCCCGGCCAGCGCCTCAATGCCGCCATCGTGGTCCAGAGTCTGCTCAAGACGCCCGAGGAGTTTGCCGCGATCCCGCTGCGCACCAACCCGGACGGCTCCATCGTGCGGATCAGCGACGTCGGGCGGGCGGAACTTGGGACCGAAGCCTATGATGCCGACATCTCCTACAATGACAAACCCTCGGCCGCCTTGGCCATCCGCCAGGCAGCCGGCGCCAATGCCTTGGAGGCGGCCGACAATGTCCGGGCCAAGCTGGAGGAGATGAGTCAGTTCTTCCCTGCCGGTCTGAAGGTGGTCTATCCCTACGACACCACCCCCTTCGTCAAGGTGGCCATCGAGGAGGTGGTCAAGACCCTGTTCGAGGCCATCCTGCTGGTGTTCCTGGTGATGTATCTGTTTATGGGGAACATGCGGGCGACGCTGATTCCGACCATCGCCGTGCCGGTGGTAATCCTGGGGACTTTCGCGGTGCTGGGGCTCTTCGGTTTCTCGATCAACATGCTCACCATGTTCGCCATGGTGCTGGCCATCGGCCTGCTGGTGGACGACGCCATCGTGGTGGTGGAGAATGTAGAACGGATCATGAGCGAGGAAGGGCTCTCTCCCCGGGAGGCCACCCGCAAGTCCATGGATCAGATCACCAGTGCCTTGGTCGGCATCGGGCTGGTGCTTTCGGCCGTCTTCGGGCCCATGGCCTTCTTCCCCGGCTCCACCGGCGTCATCTACCGGCAGTTCTCGGTCACCATTATCGCCTCGATGCTGCTCTCGGTGGTGGTCGCCCTGATCCTGACCCCGGTACTGTGCGCCTCGTTCCTCAAGCCGGTGCCGAAGGGGCACCAAGCGGCCGAGGGTGGCGTCTGGTTCCTGCGCCCGTTCTTCCGCTGGTTCGACCACGTGTTCTTCCGGATCCGGGATGGGTACATGCGCCTGGTGAGCCAGTCCCTGTCGCGGAAGTTCCGCTACCTCATGGTCTTCCTGCTGATCGTGGTGGCCATGGGATTCCTCTTCCACCGGATGCCCACCGCCTACCTGCCCGATGAGGACCAGGGCATCATGATGGTGCAAGCCATGTTGCCGGCGAACTCGACCCTGGAACAGACCAAGGCGGTCCTGGTGCAGGTCAGGGACTATCTCCTGACAAACGAGAAAGAGGCGGTCGACTCGGTGATGATGATCGCCGGCTCGAGCTTCTCCGGCCGCGGCCAGAACTCGGGCATGGCCTTCGTCAAACTCCGGGACTGGGGGGTCCGCCGGCGCCCCGACCTCAAGGTTGGCGCCGTCGCCGGGCGGGCCATGGGAGCGTTCTCCAAGATTCGCAACGCGATGGTGTTCGCCTTTGCGCCGCCGGCGGTCCTCGAGCTGGGTATGGCGAAGGGCTTTGACTTCCAGTTACTGGACCGCGGTGGCATGGGCCACGCCAAGCTGCTGGCCGCCCGCAACCAACTCCTCGGTATGGCGGCGCAGGAGCCGGCCCTGGCCAAGGTCCGCCCCAACGGTCTGGAAGACGTTCCCGAGTACCGGGTCGACGTGGACTGGGACCGGGCCGGCGCGCTGGGAGTGCCCATCACCGCGATCCACAATACCATCTCCGCGGCCTTCGGCAGCGCCTATGTCAACGACTTCATCCAGGGCGGCCGGGTCAAACGGGTTTACGCCCAGGCCGACGCGCCCTACCGCATGCTGCCCAGCGACCTGGAACGGCTTTATGTGCGCAACAGCACGGGCAAGATGGTGCCCTTCTCGTCCTTCGCCTCGGGGCATTGGAGCTCCGGTTCGCCGAAGCTTGAGCGCTTCAACGGCTTCCCCTCGATGAACATTGTCGGCGAATCGGCGCCGGGGCGGAGTTCCGGTGAGGCGATGGGAGCCATGGAGGGCTTTGTGCGCAAGCTGCCACAGGGCCTCGGCTTCGACTGGACCGGTCTCTCCTACCAGGAGCGCCAGGCGGGGGCCCAGACCGCGCCGCTCTACGCTTTCTCCATCTTGGTGATCTTCCTCTGCCTGGCGGCCCTCTACGAGAGCTGGCCCATCCCAATCTCGATCCTGCTCGCTCTGCCCCTGGGAGCCATCGGCGGCGTCTTGGCGTCGACCTTCCGGGGGTTGCCCAATGACGTCTACTTCCAGCTCGGGCTCTTGACCACCCTCGGGCTGACGACCAAGAACGCCATCCTGATCGTGCAGTTCGCCAAGGCCCGGGTAGAAGAGGGGATGGGGCTGGTGGAGGCGACTTTGGAGGGGGCCAAACTGCGGCTGCGGCCGATCGTCATGACCTCGCTGGCCTTCGGTTTCGGGGTCATGCCGCTGGCGTTGGCCAGCGGCGCTGGCGCCGGTGCCCAGAAGGCTATCGGCACCGCGGTGCTGGGGGGCGTCGTCACCTCCACCTTCCTGGTGACTCTGTTTGCGCCGCTGTTCTACGTGTTGATCCAGCAGACCTTCAGCAAACGCCACCGCCTCGCGGCGGTCTCCACCTCTGAGATCAACCCACCCGGAGACCACTAACATGGGCAAGCACCTATCGCTTCTGCTTCTCGGGGTGGCCGCCATTATGAGCGGTTGCACCCTGGCACCGACCTACGTTCGGCCGGCAGTTCCGGTGTCGGCGGTCTGGCCGACGGGCGCGGCCTACCCGCAGAATCCGGCCGCCAGCGATCCCGCGGGCACTCAGTCCCTGCGCTGGCAAGACCTTATCACCGACACGAAACTGCAACAGGTTATGGAGTTGGCCCTGACCAACAACCGTGACCTGCGGCTGGCGGCTCTGAACGTGCAACGGGCCCAGGCCATGTACGGCATCCAACGAGCCGAACTGCTACCCACGGTCGACGCCACCGGCAGTGGCAGTCGGCAACGCGTGCCCGCGGACCTGTCAAGCAGCGGGCAACGCGCGACGGTGCAGCAATACGGGGTCAATCTAGGCGTCCTCTCCTGGGAGCTTGACTTCTTCGGCCGCATTCGCAGCCTGAAAGATCGGGCTTTGGAGGAGTACCTGGCCACAGCGCAGGCGCAGCGTGGCGCCGAAATCCTCCTGGTATCCTCGGTCGCCAATGCCTACCTGACCGTGGCGGCAACGCGGGAAAGCCTGCAGTTGGCAGAGTCCACTCTGGCGGCGCAGAGAGGCAGCTACGACTTGGTCAAACGCCGCTATGATGCCGACATCGTGCCCGAATTGGACCTCTTGCGGGCCCAGACCCAAGTCGACACCGCCCGCGGCGAGGTCGCCCGCTTCACCCAGCTGGCAGCGCTGAGCGTCAATGCGCTGCACCTGCTGGTAGGCGCCCCGGTGCCGAACGAACTCCAGCCCACGGCGTTGGCCAGTGTCACTCCGCCGCGGGAGCTGGGGGCGGGCCTGTCCTCGGAAGTACTTCTGCGTCGGCCGGATGTACTGCAGTCCGAAGACCTGCTTCTGGCGGCCAACGCCGACATTGGCGCCGCCCGTGCGGCGTTCTTCCCTCGCATTACCCTGACCGCCGCCGTGGGCACGGCCAGCAGCGAGCTCTCTGGGCTGTTCGGCGCCGGTTCGGATACCTGGAGCTACGCCCCGAAGATCGTGCTGCCGATCTTCGATGCCCGTACGTGGTCAGCGCACCGAGCGGCCAAGGTGCAAAGGGAGATGGCCGTAACCCAGTACGAAAGGGCAATCCAGGTGGCCTTCCGGGAGGTGGCCGATGCCCTGGCCCAGCGTGGAACCGTGGGGGATCAGGTGGCGGCGCAGGAGTCGCTGGTGGAGGCGACGGCCGCGGCCTACCGGCTGGCCGAGACCCGTTACGCCAAGGGAATCGATAGTTACCTGACCGTTCTGGACGCGCAACGCTCGCTCCAGGGTGCGCAGCAGGGCCTGATCAGCCTGCGCCTTGCCCGGCTGGCCAACCTCTTGACGCTCTACAAGGTCCTGGGCGGGGGCTGACGAGTGCCGTTCTGTACGTACTCGAGGCTTCAGCCGCGAATGCCAGACGCCGCGGAGCGCTGAAAGCGCGGCCATTCCTGAGCCCAGGGCACCGCCCTGGGAATGGAATCCAAAACGAGATTGAGCCCTGCCGGGGCGGCATACCGACAGTCCATGGGCACCGCGCGGCCAGCTATGGCGCCCCTGTGCCCGTTATCTTAAACAGCCCTGCCCGGGACCCCCAACGCATTGACAGCCGCCGTTTCCCCCGTGACGGTACGGGCGGCACTTACGTTGGTGGTCGACAGGCGGGCGCAACCCGCCGACAGGGAGGAGTTTTCCCGATGACGGCACGGACCTATTGCCGCGTTTCCGGCTGCCTGGTTGTGGCTCTGACCGGGGCGCTTCTGGCCGCGCCCGCTGCCGTGCCACCGCCGCTGGTGCTGTCGACCTGCGATGACGCTGCCGCCTGGAATGGCGGCACGCTCGAGACAGCCCTGGTCAAGGAAGGCAAGGGCGCTATCCGCTGGGCGCAGGCGGCGTCAGACAGCCTGGTTCTGCGGCGGGTTACGGCCGACTGGTCGGCCTACAACACCCTGGAGTTCGAGCTCTACTCGGTCAAGGCTACCGGCTCGCGCTTCCTGGTCTATCTTGGCTCCCAGAACCCCGCCAGCGAGGGTGCCGACTACTACTCGGCTAGGGTCACCCTGGACTTCACCGGCTGGAAGACCTTCCGCTTCGCCTTTGCCGAGATGGGCGTGAGCCGCTCGCCCCTGGGCTGGAACCAGATTGGCGAGTTTCGCTGCAACGCCAGCGGTTGGGACAACACGCCGCATCCCGAAGCGGTCGTGATCATGGATGAGTTACGGCTGACGTGGACCGCCCCGGCACAGGGGCCACGGCTTGCCGACCCTGAGTTCTTTGGGGCGCTGGACCTCGAGTTGCCGGCCCTGGCCGCGGTCAAAGCCGCGGTGGCGGCGGGCGACTACTCCGCCGCCCGTCGGGCTTTCGCGCAACACCTGAAGGCCCGCGCGACGCCATGCTGGTCTTTTGACTGGCGGCAACGGCCGCCGCACGCCGAGCGCCCCGCGGGGGTCAACACGCGCGCTGCGGACCGGGTGGTGGCCCACGAGTTGACCAGTGTCGGCATCCCGTATCAGTTCGGCCCGGACATCGATTGGTCCATCAACCCCACCAAGCTGAAGTACAGCGAGTGGACCTGGCAGCTCAGCCGGCATCCCTTCTGGCAGACCCTCGGCCGGGCCTACTGGGACACGGGCGACGAGGTCTATGCTCGCGAGTTCGTGGCGCAGATTACGGATTGGATCACGGACAATCCAGTTCCGGTCAACGACAGCGGCAACTCCACCGGCTCGCGCTGGCGCACCATCGAGACCGGCATCCGCATGTTCTCCAGTTGGCCGGAGTGCTTCTTCCGCTTCCTCAGTTCGCCCTCGTTTGACGACGACGCGGTGGTGCTGATGGTCAAGAGCATGGTCGAACACGCGCGGCACCTGTCGGCGCACCCGACCTCCAACAACTGGCTGGCCATGGAGATGAACGGGCTGTTCCACGTCGGCGTGCTCTTTCCCGAGTTCAAGGATGCGGCGCTCTGGCGGGAGACGGCGATGCAAAGTTTGTACGCTGAGATGAACCTCCAGGTCTACCCTGACGGGGTCCAGGTTGAACTGGCCACGGGCTACCACGGGGTCAGTCTGCTCAATTTTCTGGGGACCTTGAAGCTCTCCGAGCTCAACGGCATCGTCCTCCCCGGCGACTACGCGGCGCGGCTAGAGAAGATGTACGACTACTACCTCAAGTTGGCCATGCCGGACGGTCTCTATCCCGCTCTCAACGACTCCAGTTGGGGCGATTGCCGCGGGCCGCTGCGCGAGGGCGTCTCGCGTTTTCCGC
>CAIZKT010000689.1:0-3366 GCA_903933565.1 uncultured Victivallales bacterium
CTGCCCTACACCAGCCGTTGCCGTATCTCCTACGACCCGGTCAGCCTGGAACTGTCGTTCAAGGGCGTTCTCGATGAGGCCCGCAGCGGCGACCCGCTCTTGCTCCTCAATGTGATGTCCAGCAAAGAGCGGGACGCGCTGAAGGCCCTGAGCTCGAACAGCGGTTGGAAGGCGGCCATCACGGAGTTGTACAACCGGAGCCGCGACGGGCTGACCACACCCCCCACGCTCGGGCCGGACCTGGCCCTGACCGCGGGCGACACCAGCGGCACCGGCTACGTCACGGTCACCTTCAACGCCGACGCGCGGGTGACGCCGCTGCCCATCACCCTGGCGGTGTTCCGGGTCGAGTGCGCCCCGTACCAGGGCCAGATCCAGGTCATCCCCTCGGACAACGTCTTTGACGAGCAGCTCGTGCTGCGGCACAGCGGCGATTTCGGCGGCGACCCGAGCCGCTTTACCTTCGAGTGGGAGTACTCCCCGGACGACGGTGGCCAGCCGTCTCAGGACTGGTCGGCCGCGCACTGGATTCCCTTGCATACCAATGCCGCGGACAAGCTGGGCGCGGTCGAGATCTGCATCGAGGGCGCCTCGCTCCTGACCCTCTCGGACAACTGGTTCCGGGTGCGCTACACCGGCTACAGTGTGTGCTCCAACACGTCGACGCCGACCGCCTGGGCCGGACGCCCGGGCGGCGACGGCGCGCAACTGGCCGAGGGCTGGATCAAGCGCGTCGTGGCCGGGCTCAACCCGTTCAAGGCCAGGGTCTTGGATTTCCACAGTTCGCCGACCGCCACCTTCGTCAGCATGATCCGGCAGGCCGGGAAGCGCTACGAAGGCCCGATCGCCTTCAACCCCGGCGCCGACAGCATCAACAGTATCGGTTTGATCGAGGCCTACGAGACCGTCCTGCGCCGCGGCATGGCGCTCTCGGTCGACGCCACGCCGGCGGTGAGCTACACCCCCGCCAATGCCGCCCTGCTCAACGTGGCCAGCCGCATCTGCGACCTCTATATGCTGCTCGGGAACGAAGCCTATGGCGATGCCGCGGACCCCACCATCGGCTTCGGCACCAAGAGCGGCGAGTACGGCACCATGGCCCCCTCCATCTTCGCCTTCCAGAACCAGGTCGCCTCGCTGCTGGACGAAGAGCTGGTCCTGCTGCGTGGCCGGGACGAGAGCAATGCCTCGGTCCGCGCCCGGCCGGCCTACAACCGTTTCTACTGGAACTTCACCAACGGCGAGGGCGAGGTCGCCTACTCTCAGGTCTATAACGTCAAGGACGAGAACGGCGACGGCGTGATCGACGCCCTCGACGCCATGGTCATGTTCCCGCAGGGCCACGGCGACGCCTGGGGCCATTACCTCACCGCCATCACCACCTACTACAAACTCCTGCGCCATCCGAACTATGGCTGGAGCCCCCAGGCCGAGGCGGTGCTGGTCGCCGGTTCGCCGGTCCAGGTCGACTACCTCGACGAGCGCAAGTTCGCCCTGGCCGCCGCTGCCAAGGCCAAAACCGGCGCGGAGGTGGTGAACCTGACCTACCGCAGTGCCTATGTCGAGGACCCGGCCGGTCAGTGGCAAGGCTATAAGGACTCGACAAGCAGCCGCGGCTGGGGCGTCGACGAGTGGGCCCGCCGCGCCGGCCAGGGCGCCTACTTCGACTGGCTGGTGGGCAACGCCATCCTGCCGGCCACCGACCCGAACCCGGCACACACCGGCATCCAGAAGGTCGACCGCACGACCGTGCTGGAACTCAGCGAGATTGTCGCCGCCTACGGCGAGGTCGCCGCCCAGGTCGACAAGGGCGACCGCGGCCTCAGCCCGCTCGGCCTGGTCAAAGGGGTGGTGCCGTTCGACATCGATCCGGCGCTGCTCGCCGACGGCAAGACGCACTTCGAACAGATCTACGACCGGGCGGTCGAGGCTTTGAACAACGCGGTCACCATGTTCGACTACGCCAACCAGTCCGCCCAGATGCTGCGCCGCAACCAGGACAGCCTGGCCGAGATGCAGAAGAATGTGAGCGACCAGGAACGCGATTACGTCAACCGCCTGATCGAGATCTTCGGCTACCCGTACGCCGACGACATGGGGCCGGGCAAGACCTATCCGGCCGGCTTCAGCGGCCCCGACCTCTACCACTACATGTATATCGACAGCACCGAGTTGACCGGCAGCGCGGCACCGAGCAAGGGCGCAAAGGAGATCAAGGGCTACTTCAAGAAGATGGCCGATGGCAACTGGACCATTCAGCAGTCGGGGTCGACGGTCACGGAGGCTGATTTCGATCCGAACAGCGACGGCATCGCCGAGATCACGTACTCCGTTTCGAGCACCGGCTTTGGCGCCGTCAAGCCCGCCACCTGGACCGGCAAGCGCCGGGCGCCCGGCGCACTGCAGCGGATCCTCTCCGACTTCTACCAGGCCCGGGCCCGCTTCCAGAAGGCCCAACGCAACTACGAGAACCTGATCTGGGCGATCGGGGATCAGGTGAGCGGCATCCAGAGCACCAAGGATTCCCTGGACGAAAATATCAGCATCATGCAGAAGCACAAGAACGCGGTCAGCGGCATGAACGGGGTCATGATCTGCCTGCAGGCGGCTGGCCTGGCGTTCCGGACGGTGGGCACGTTTACCGACAACACGGGTGACGCCGTGACAGAATCCATCCCCAAAGTCGTGGGCTTGGCGATTGACGTGACCGCGCCCATCCGCGGCACCATCAAGGCCGTCTCGAATACGGTGAGCGATGTGATGAACACCATGGCCGATGTCACCGATACCTCCCAGAACATCATCGAATTCGGCAAGGAAATCGCCGAGCAGCAGACCTCGATCGATCTACAGACCAACAGCAACAATTTCGTGGTGCAGCAGCAGGTCTGGCAACTCGAAGCAAAGATCCGGGAGGAACCCGGATTGCGGCTCGAGTGCTACAATCTGAAGGAGGCTCTGTCCCAGGTTCAAGGCAACTACCTGGCCAAACTCGCCGAGGGAGAACGGGTCATCGAGGAACTGGTGGCCTTCCGCCAGCGCACCGCCGGCACGGTCCAGGAATACCGTTACCAGGACATGGCGTTCCGCGTCTTCCGCAACGACGCGATCCAGAAGTACCGGGCCCAGTTCGACCTGGCCGCCCGTTACGTCTACCTGGCCGCCACGGCCTACGACTACGAGACCAACATGCTCTACGATGCCGGCGCTGCCGGCCAGCGCTTCCTCAACGACATCGTACGCCAGCGCAGCCTCGGCCAGGTGCTGAGTGATCGGCCGGTGGCCGGCTCCCGCGGCCTGGCCGACCCCTTGGCGCGCATGGCCCAGAACTTCACCGTGCTGAAGGGTCAGCTCGGCTTCAACAAC